>NZ_JBARYR010000078.1:0-19074 GCF_049648075.1 Rubrivirga sp.
TCGAAATGCGAGAAGTCGAACCGGAGCCGGTCGGGCGCGACGAGCGAGCCCTTTTGCTGGACGTGCGTGCCCAACACCTCGCGCAACGCCGCGTGCAGCAGGTGCGTCGCCGAGTGGTGCCGCTGCGTCCGCTGCCGGGTCTCGGCGTCGACTCGGGCCGTGACCGTCCTCGAGGACGGAAGCCGATCGACGACGTGGACGATGGCGCCGTCGCTTCCCTTGACAGTGTCGAGAACCTGAATCGTCTCGCCCTCGGCCTCGAGGACGCCCGTATCGCCCACCTGCCCGCCGGACTCGGCGTAGAACGGGGTCCGGTTCAAGACGAGCTCATGGCGTGGCTCGTCGCCCTCGAGGGTCCGCGTGCGGATCACGGTCGCGTCGTCGACCTCGAGGGCGTCGTAGCCGACGAACTCGATGGACTCGGGCGTGTCGGCGGTGGCGTCCCAGAGGTCGGTGTCCTCGTCCTCGAGGGCGAACCCGGACGCGGCGCGCGCGCGGTCGCGCTGCTCGGTCATCAGTTCCTCGAACCGGCCGTGGTCGACGGTCAGGCCGCGCTCGCGCGCCATGACGTCGGTCAGGTCGGACGGGAAGCCGTAGGTGTCGTGGAGGAGAAAAGCGACTTCGCCGGGGACACTTCCACGCTCTAACATTCGCTGCATATCGCTATGAGCCGTTCCAATCTCTCCATAGGCATTCTCCACGACTGTCCTGAGCGAGCGCCCTTCCATTAGCTCGTCAAACAGACTGTAGCCCGCTGCATCAGCCTGCGCTTCGGAGCCCGACATAGCAGCTTGCAACTCGCCAGCTGCGCCGGCTACAGCGTTGAAAAGGTCTATACCGCTCTCCAGTGTTCGAAAAAACGACTCCTCCTCGCCAGTCAGGATACGGGCGGCCGTGTCTTGGCTCTCGATCAGTTCGGGGAACGCGTCGCCCATCTCGCTCGACAGCGCCGGGAGCAACGACGCTAGGAACGGCTCGCGCAGGCCGAGCGCCTGGTAGCCGTAGCGGACTGCTCGGCGGAGGATCCGGCGGAGCACGTAGCCCCGGCCCGTGTTGCCCGGCAACGCGCCGTCCGCGATCGCGATCGCTAGCGTCCGAACGTGGTCGGCCACGACGCGCATCGCGACGCGCTTGCGCTTGTCGTCCGGGTCCGACTCATCGAGGGCGTCGTAGCCGGGGAGGCCGGCGCGCTCTGAGAGCGCGGCCAGGATCGGCGTGAACAGGTCGGTGTCGTAGTTCGAGGTTTTCCCTTGGAGCACGGCGCAGATCCGCTCGAACCCCATCCCCGTGTCGATGTGCTTGTCGGCCAACGCCTCGAGGACGGTCGTCTCACCCTCTTTCGAGGCGTTGTAGCCGATGAAGACCAGGTTCCAGATCTCCATCACGCGCGGGTCGTCCTTGTTGACCAGGTCCTGACCCGGCACGATGGCCCGCTCGTGATCGTCCCGCAGGTCGACGTGGATCTCGGAGCACGGACCGCACGGACCCGTCTCCCCCATCATCCAGAAGTTGTCCTTTGAGGACTGGTACAGGATGTGCGCCGCCGGCACCGTCGTCTCCGACTCCCACAGGTCGGCCGCCTCCTTGTCCGGCCCGAGACCCAGCGCCTCGTCGCCTTCGTGGACGGTCACGTACAATCGCTCCGGCTCGAGTCCCCACTGGTCCACCAGCAGCTCCCAAGCCCACGCGATCGCCTCCTTTTTGAAGTAGTCCCCGAAGCTCCAGTTGCCGAGCATCTCGAAGAACGTGTGGTGGTACGTGTCGATGCCCACCTCGTCGAGGTCGTTGTGCTTGCCGCTCACGCGCAGGCACTTCTGGGTGTCCGCCGCCCGGACGTACGGCCGCGTGCCCGTCCCCAGAAACACGTCCTTAAACGGGTTCATGCCCGCGTTGATAAACAGCAGCGTCGGGTCGCCCTGCGGGACGATGGGCGCGCTGGGGACGATCTCGTGGTCCTTTTCTCGGAAAAAGTCGAGGAAGGCGGCCCGGATCTCCTGGGCACTCTGGGGACGGCTCGGCATGTCTGCAATCGGGGGCGGGGGGCCAAGCTACCCCGACCCCACTCGTGCTCTGTCGAGGACGGGCGGATTCGCCGCCTGCGTCCCCGAGAGCGATTCGGGCTCGCCCCGGCGGCGCACGCCGACCTCGAGGACGTACCCTCAGCTACGCCTCCTGTACGACGATGCCCCAACAGCCCGCTGACACCCTTTTTCAAGGCACGGTCCCCGTCGACACGGCCCTGACGTTGGAGGACATCGTCGACGACACGGCTCCAGACACGACGACCATCGCCGATGACCTTGCGACCTCGACGACGGAGGCGATGGACACGGTCCAGGGGTTCATCGACGGGTTCTACGCGGCCTTGCCACGCGTCGCGGTCGGGGTCGTGGTCTTCCTGTTCATCTGGGTGATCGCGAAGGTCGTCCGCAACATCGTCCACCGCGTCACGCCGGGGCCGACGGACTCGAGCATCGGGATCGTGCTGGGCCGGCTCACCTACGCGGCCCTCCTGGTGCTGGGCATCCTGATCGCGCTCGTGGTCGTCTTCCCGACGTTCACGATCGGGAGCTTGCTCGGCGCCCTCGGGCTGGGCGGTGTCGCGCTCGGTTTCGCGTTCCAAGACATCTTCCAAAACCTGCTCGCAGGTATCCTCATCCTGCTCCGCGAGCCGTTCCGCACCGGTGACGAGATCACGTCGGGCGAGTACACCGGGACCGTCGAGTCGATCGAGACCCGAGCGACGTTCATTCGCACCTACGACGGGCGCCGCGTCATCATCCCGAACAGCCAGATCTACTCGGATCCCGTTCAGGTTATCACGGCCTACCAGATGGTCCGCAGTCAGTACGACATCGGAATTGGCTACGGCGACGACATCGAGCAGGCCAAGCGGATCGCTCTCGAGACGTTGCAGTCGATCGACGGCATCAAGAGCGAGCCCGCCCCCGACGTCATCACCTGGGACCTGGCGGGGTCGAGCGTCAACCTGCGGGTCCGCTGGTGGTCCAACCCCACGCGGAGCAACGTCGTCGCCCTGCGAGACAAGGTGCTCCGCCAGGTCAGCCGGGCTCTTCTCGCACAAGGGATCGACCTGCCTTTCCCGACGCAGCAGATCTTGTTCCACGACCAGACCGAGGCCACCGACGGCGACCGCACCCAGCAGCGCGAGGGCTGGCCCGTCCCCGCCGACGGCCAGGCGCCACCGCCGGCCCGCATCGCGATGACCATCCGCGCGTCCGGTTCCGCCCTCGAGGACGATCCGCCGTCGACGCCACGAGCGAGCGAGCTCGATGACGGCCCGCCGCCCGCTGACGCGTAGACCTCGAGGGCGGCCATCGACTACGAAAACGTCCGCCCCAGACCGAGACCTGGAGCGGGCGTCCTAGCTAGATGAGCCGAACGGGCTACATCATCGTCAGTTGGCCACGCTCGTTGACGACGAGAACGTACTGGCGGTCTTCAGCGTCGGTGACCATATCATCTTCCAGGGTCGTCGTCCCGCGCATGCCGCGTGTGAACGCCATCACCTCAGCGTCGAGCATCAGCGAGTCGCCGACGTCGATGTTGAACCGGCCATCGGCGCCCGTTCCAGGTCCGCTCTCGCTCTCACCTAGGTCCTCGAGGACGACGAGCACGCGGTCAGCACCGGACCCGATGTAGAACGTGCTGTCCCCGGCCAACTCCGTTACGGAGACGCCCTCGAGGACGACGGAGGAGCCGACCATCGTTGACAAGTCGCCGAGCTGGGACACGTCGGTCATCGGTCCGTCGTCGGCACCATCGAGGACGGTCAGGCTCGTCGCCCGGACGTACTCGTCGTCGACCAACGCCACCTGGTCGGGGGTCAAGCCCCACTCGCTGACGTCGATGTCCCCGACCGGGAGGATCTCGCCGTCGATGCTGATGCGCTGGCCCTCGGTCACGTCGTACCGGCCTTCAACGGCATCACCCGGTGTAGGCTCTTCCTCGAGGTAGACGAGCGTTTCGTCGTCGCCGTCGGCCGTCGGAGCGACGAAGAACGTGTTGTCGCCGACGACCCGGGTCACGTAGACGTCCGAGAGGTCGAGGCCGGCCGCCGCGACCGGCTCGTCAACGACCTCGACGGGGTCCTCGACAACCTCGTCGTCGTCGCCGAGCGCGCTAGCGATGAGCCAGCCGATCAGGCCGAGCAGCAATAGACCGAGTAGCCAAAGCCACCACGGGGGACTGGAGGCGGTGCGTTCGACAGGGATGTTTGCCATGGGATTAGGTGTGTTGATGGGGTGAACAAGACGGCCCGATCCGCCGAGACGGACCGGGCCTGGGAGAAACGGAGGCGCGGTCTAGACCGCCGCCTTCGCCTTGTTGTAGCCGTGCCGGACGGCGTCCTTGAAGTCGTCCCAAACGCTGTCGTCTCCGTCGTTGTAACGCGTGCTGTAGTCCGACCGGAGGTCGTTCTCTACGGCAGCGTAGTCGCGGTCGGAGTAGGTCTGTCCAGCGGCGTAGCCGTACTTGTAGGCCGGCTCGTAGTCGCTGAAGTCGCGGCCCGTCGATGCGTACGCGGTCGTGTAGTGCTCGCGGAACGCGGGCGTCGCGGCCGTAAGGACCTCGCCCTCGATCTGCTCGACCTCGACGCGGGTGCTCCGCACCTCGCCGCCAACGACCTCCTCGCGCACGTTGACGTCCTTGCCCACGGCGACCTCGCCCGTCACGACGGCCGTCTTCTCGACGACGGCCTCCTGGCCGGTCTCGACGACTTCGACGGTCTTGGCCTCGAAGGCGGCGTCAGCCTGCTCCGGCGTCAACTCACGGTTGATCGCCGTGCGGTCGACGACGGCCTCCTCCTCGCGGAGGCGGAGAGTCTCCTCCTCAACGTCAGTCTCGACGTACTGGTTTACGCGGACGCCACCACGGACGACGTCGCGCTTGCCGATCTTGAGGTGCTCCTCGATCTCCTGGAGACGCTGCTTGGACTTGTCCGCGTAGCGGTTCCGGTTTTCGACGACTTGGTCAGCGGTGTAGGTGCGGGCCTCGTCGTAGTCAGCGAGGTAGTCAGCTCCGCGGTCTTCGAAGCGGACCGGGTTGTGGCCGGCCATCACGTCGACGGCGCGCTCGACGTCTCCGTCGTGGACGCGTGCGATCACGATGGACCCGCCGCGGCGGACGCCCTCAGAGTAGAAACGGGCCTCGTCGTCGGCGACGCCGTACTTGCCGAGAGCGGCAGGCGTGGTGTCGTTGGTGACGTCGATGTCGTAGTCGGTCGCGTCGCCGTTCTCGGGAGACGCAAAGCGAAGGTGGTCCTGTCCGAATCCGGCGGACTCGAGGTCGGTGAGAACAGTGTGGGCGGTGGCGCGGTCGTCATAAAGACCGACAATTGTCTTAGCCATGGGTATGGAGGGGATTGGGGAGAAAGGAGAGTCGACAGAGTGCGGGTTACCCGGCACTCAGGCCAGCGTCGGACGGCGGGAGCCGCTCGACCTCGACGCGCTGGCGGCGAAGGGTGACGCTAGCAGGCCCGGGGACCTCCTCGCGTCGGGTAGAAAGGTGGAGCTCCTCGCGGAGCATGAGTTGCTTGTGGACGACGAGCACCTCCTCGTAAACGGGGACGATGGTCACACCGTCCTCGACGCGAACGTCCTCAACGGCATCGACAACACGGTTGATCGGCACGCGGTCGACCTCCACGGTCTCACGCCATCCGGCCGCGTCCACTGGATGGTCGCGCGAGTCCGTGATCGCCCGTGCGACGACGCGACCACGCTCGACCGTTCGGGTCGAGACGTCGAGCGTCTCCTCGACCTCGCGGAGCACCTGGGTGGCGCCGGCGTTGAGGTCGCTGAACGAGACGGCGGCTTTGAAGCCGCCCTCGGGGTCGCGCGAGACCATATCGACGGGCAAGTCGAGCACGCTCCCATGAGGAAGACGCACACGGACTCGCTCGTCGGACTCGGACTCGACGACGCCGGGCCGTCCAGCTTGATCGTGGATGACCCGGACGTCGCTCATCGGGTCAGGTGCTGAGCGCGCGTGTATCCGTACCGGACAGCCGCGCTGTCCGTGTCGTAGTCGCGGTCAGCGTACGTCGAGGTGTACCCGGACTTGAGGTCGTCCTGGGCGTCGAAGTAGCTGCGGTTCCGGTTCTCGTCAGCGTGTGCGGACTCGAATCCATACCGGTAGGCCGGCTCGTAATCCTCGTAGGCGGCCGACGTGTACGCCGTGCCCGCGTGGGCTTGGAACGCCTCGACATGATCGTCGAACGCCCCATCTACAACGGTCTCACGGCGCAGGACGCGGCCACTGTCACCGTACACGCGGACTTCTCCGTCGACGTCGCCGGTATCGACAGAGGTCAGGTATACGACGCCGTCGCCAATGGAGATGTCAGCGGCTGGGTATTCCGTGCCGTCCTCGAGGACGACCGCGTCGACGCGCTCTTCCTCGGTGTTGACGATCATGGCGTCGACGACGCCGACGGAGGTACCGTCCTTGTCGACGGCGCGGTAACCGCGGACGTCTTGGTCATCGGGGAATTCGAGCTGCCAGTCGCCTGAGTCTGAAAGTGCTATGCGGGACATGTATGGGAGGGATTAAAGATGAGAAGAGAGGGGAGATGGGGTTACTCGCCGACTTCGACCGGTGCGGCCATGTCGTCCTCGAGGATGTTGACGGAACCACCGTCGACACGGATGATGTCCGTCTCGGTCGTCATCGCGTTCAGGTCGTCGTCGGGGATACCCATGCCGGCGAGGTCGGAGTCGCCCATCGGCTCCATCCGTCCGCCCGTCAGGGACACGCGCTGGCCAGGGTTGATGTCGACCTGGCCTTCGATTCCCGGAACATCGGGAGACGCCGACTGATCGAGGACGACGAGCGTCTCCATGTCGGCCTGGGCCTCGCTGGGGGCGACGAAGAACGTCCGGTCGCCGGTGACACGCGTGACGTACAGGTCGGACATGTCCAGCGCCGCGACGGGCACGGGGTCCGTCACGCCGGCGTCGACGATGCCTACTTCTTCGACGTCGTCCACGACGGCCACGTCGTCGTCGTCGGAGCCGACGAAGAACCACAACAAGAGGCCGAGCAAGAGGAGCCCGAGAAGGCCGAGAAGCCACATCGGGAAGCCGGAGTCGGTACGCTCAACAGGAATATTTGCCATCGGAAACAGAGGGGTGAGTGAGAAAGGACCTGCGAGAGGATCGCGGGCCTTCATGCTACAGACCCACCCCACACATGGTCCCATAACCCATGACAGTAGGCAAACCCCTAGACAGTAACTGGGGGATCTCCCCATGCACTGGATCGGCGTTAGCATAGGCTACTCATCCAGCTCGCTGCCGTGACTCGCGTCCTCCAAATCCTCGGCACCCTCGCCCTCGCCGCCATCCTCTGGGGGACGGTCGTCGAGCCCCGGTTCCTGCTCGACGAACACGCCTTCGAAGCGGAGCTCCCGGCCCTCCCGCAGGGTTGGGATGGAAAGACGGTCGCCCTCCTCAGCGACTTCCAGATCGGGATGTGGGGGGGCAACACGGGGATGATCGAGAAGGCCGTCCAGAGGGCCATCGAGGACTCGGTCTCGTTGGTCCTCATCGCGGGCGACTTCCTCTACAAACCGAACTCCGAACGCGTGGTCCAGGCGGTCGACGTCGTCCGCCCTCTCGGGGAGGCGGGCATCCCCGTCGTCGCGGTCTACGGCAACCACGACTACTCCCTGATGAAGCAGTCGAGCGAGCTCGTGACGACGTACGCCGACCAGCTCCGCGCTGGCCTCGAGGACGTGGGCGTGACCGTGCTCGAGAATGACGCGACGCCGATCGTCCTCGAGGGCGATACCCTGTGGGTAGCCGGGGTCGGGTCGAACTGGGCCGGCCGGTCCGACGTGGACGCCGCCCTCGAGGCCGTGCCCACCGGCGCGCCGCGGTTGTGGCTGATGCACAACTCGGAGGCGTTCCGTGACATCCCGAGCGAAGAGGCCCACCTGGCGTTCGCCGGCCACACACATGGCGGGCAGGTCCGGGTGATCCCCGGCGACCACAGCTCGTGGCTCGACATCATCCAGGAGGGTGAGGTCGCGGAGGACGGCTGGGCTGCGGACTCGATCGGCGCTCCGCCGAACCGGATCTACATCAACCGAGGCATCGGGTTTTCGACGGTCCCGATCCGAATCAACTGCCGGCCCGAGCTGACCAAGATCCGGCTCCGCCAGCCGACGGGCGAGGTCCCGAGTCGAGGACGAGGAGAGGTCGACATCTTGGACACCTAGTCGCGAGTCGTCCTCGAGGCCGGTCAGCTGCACGCGACGGGCGCCGACCTCGAGGGCGGAGACCGAGCTAGGGCGTCCCGGTCGCAGCGGGCAGCACGTATTCGACAGTGGCCCCAGGACCAAGCGGGATGTCGAACGCGACCCACAGACCGACCAAGGCCAGCCCGACGATCATCAGTCCGAACGAGTACGGGAGCATGAGGGCCGCCAAGCTCCCCAGCCCGAACTCCTTCTGCCAGCGCTGGCAGAAGATGAGGATGAGCGGGAAGTACACCATCAAGGGCGTGATGATGTTGGTCGCACCGTCGCCGACGCGGTACGCGGCCGTCGTCATCTCGGGGCTGATCCCGACCAGCATGAGCATCGGGACCAAGACCGGCGCCAGGAGCGCCCACTTCGCACTCGCCGAGCCGACGAACAGGTTGATGAGGCCCGTAAACAAAACGATCAGCATCAGCAGGATCGGCGTCGGGAGCGCCATCTGCTCAAGCCCGTTCGCGCCATGGACCGCTACGATCAGGCCGAGGTTCGACCAGTTGAACATGGCGACGAAGTGGGCGGCAGCGAAGGCGAGGACGAGGTAGTACGCCAGGTCCTCCATCGACCCCGCCATCATCTTGACGATGTCGCGATGGTCCTTCACGACGCCGACGGCCTTGCCGTACGCCCAGCCTGCTGCTAGAAACAGGATGAAGAAGGCGGCCACGAGCGACCGATAGAACGGCGACAACCGCGCCTCCGGCGTCGCGGCCTCATCGATCAGTGGCGTCCCAGGCCCGAGCGTAAAGAACGTCCACAGCGCGATCACGGCCAGGCTCGCGAGTCCCGCCCAGCGGAGCCCCTTCTTTTCATCGGCCGTGATCTCGTCGTTGGAGTCGGGCTCGTCAGCCCGGTCGCCCTCGAGGACGAACCCGCCCAGGCGGGGCTCGATGATCTTGTCCGTGACGTACCAGATGACCGGGATGGCGACGAAGACCATCGACGCAATGAAGTACCAGTTGCCGGCGATGTTGGCCTGCCACGTCGGGAGAATCGTCTCGACGGCCTCCTGGGTGATCCCGAACAGCAACGCGTCGAGCTGGCCGGGCAGCAGGTTCGCGGAGAAGCCGCCCGAGACGCCCGCGAACGACGCCGCGATACCTGCGATCGGGTGACGACCAGCGGCGTGGTAGATCACGGCTGCGAGCGGGATCAGGACGACGTAGGCGGCATCGGCCGCCAGGTTGCCCATCATGGCGACGAGCGCGACGACCGGCGTCAGCAAGAACGTCGGCGCGTTGCGGACGGCCGCGCGCATGGCCGTCCCGAACAGCCCCGTCCGCTCGGCGACGCCCGCGCCCAGCATCACGACCAGCACGTACCCAAGCGGGTGGAAGTGCGTGAACGTCGTCGGCATCTCGACCCACAGGCGCTGGATGTTGGCCGCCGACAGCAGGCTCTCAGCCGCGATCAGAAGTGGTGCTCCGTCCTCCCCCACCGCCGTCGGGTGCAGCGCCGACCAGTCGAAGCCGGCCGCCAACAACGAGATCCCTACGAGACCTCCGATCAGGTAGAGGAACAGGAAGACCGGGTCCGGCAGCCGGTTGCCGACCCGCTCGATCCAGCCGAGGATTCCTTTGCTGGGGACGGCGGCGGTTGCGGGTGGTGTGCTCATCGAGGGCGGAAGCAGTCGAGAAGAGACGAGGGTACCACAGCCGAGTGACTCCGCGCACGGGTCACATCGTCCTCCAGGGCGGAGCGGCGCATCATCTCAACGGATGACCTCGAGGACGCGCGTCAGAGAGTGCGCCGATGCTACGCCTCTGCAACGAGTCAGACGTCTCCGCCTAAGGGACGACTCCGTACCCTCAGGACTCGGACCGATAAACCGCGCCATCGAGCGTTCGACCTCGAGGCGGAGCATATCGCTCGAGGTTTACGATGTAGTCGAAGCCACTGTCCCCCGCGCCCTCCGGGACACCGACGTTCGACTTCTATTCGACCCCCCTTCCCGGACTCGTTTACGGACACCCCTCACAACAGCTCCGTGGCCATCGGTGTCGGACCGTTCGACCTCGATGCTGGAGTGTCACAAACGGTCGGCTTCGCTTATGTCGCAGGCGCTGACGAGGCAGACTTTCTGGCGAGTGCGGCTGCCGTCTCTGGATTTGTCGTCGCAGACGAGACGGGACCCGAATCTGTAACGGAGCACCTCTCCACACCTGCTCCTAACCCTGCGGCGAACACGGCTAGCGTTACGCTGACCTTGGACGCCATCGAGAGCGTCAGGGTAACCGTCTTGGACATACTCGGACGCGTGGTCGCCGTCCTTCACGACGGACCAGCTGCTGCCGGCGTGGTCGCACTCGAGGTCGATGTGCAGGGTCTGACGCCAGGAACCTATGTGATTCGAGCCGAGGGCGAGACCTTCGGCGAGACCCAGACCTTTACAGTAGCGCGGTAGGGTTTTGGACGGATACGAGCCGGGGCCGCTTCCTTTCCAAAGGAATGGCCCCGGCCTTTTCTGTCTACCCGTGCTTGTCCAAAGAAGCAACGCGTCAGCGCGAGGTCCCAGCGCCCGCCGCGAGTCGTCCTCGAGGACGGACCTAGCGCTTCAAGTTCTCGAACACCGCCGAGGCACCCATCCCGCCCCCGATGCACATCGTGACGATGCCGTAGCGCAACGAGCGCCGCTCCATCTCGTGCAACAGCGTCGCTGTCAGTTTGGCGCCGGTGCACCCGAGCGGGTGACCGAGGGCGATGGCCCCACCGTTGACGTTGACCTTGTCCGGATCGAGCCCCAACTCGCGGACGATGGCGAGCGACTGCGACGCGAACGCCTCGTTGAGCTCGATCAGGTCGATGTCCTTGACCTCCATCCCGACCTGCTTCAGCACCTTCGGGATCGACTTCATCGGCCCGATGCCCATGATCTCCGGCGCCACGCCGGCGACGGCGAAGCCCAACAGCTTGGCGCGAGGCTCGGCCTCGAGGTCGTCCACGAGCCGCTTGGACAGGATGACGGACGCGGCGGCGCCGTCGTTCATCTGGGACGAGTTTCCGGCCGTCACGCTGCCGCCCTGCTTGAACGCCGGTCGCAGCCGGGCCAACGCCTCGAGCGACGTGTCCGGCCGAGGGCCCTCGTCGGTCGTGTGCTCGAACGTCCTCGAGGACGTGCTCCTCTCGTCGGCGTCGTAGACCACCTCGTCGACGGGCACGGCGACCGTCTCGGCCTCAAAGCGGCCCGACGAGATCGCGTCGGCCGCGCGCTGGTGGGACTGGAGCGCGAACGCGTCTTGGTCCTCGCGACTGATGTCGAACTGGGTCGCGACGTTTTCGGCCGTGATGCCCATCGAGGCGTAAAAGTCGGGGTCCTCGACGGCCAGGCTCGGATCGGGCGCGAAGTAGAACCCGCCCATCGGGACGCTCGACATCGACTCGACGCCGCCGGCGACGACGCAGTCGGCCTGGCCCATCGCGACCGAGTTGTAGGCCTGGGCAATGGTCTGGATGCCCGACGAGCAGAACCGGTTGACGGTCACGCCCGGCACGGAGTCGGGCAGCCGTGCCTTCTGGGCGATGGCGCGAGCCATGTTCATGCCCTGCGGTCCCTCGGGGAACGCGCAGCCCAGGACCAAGTCGTCGATCATGTCGCCTTCGAGGCCGGCGACGCGCTCGATGGCGCCGTTGACGGCGATCGCGCCCAAGTGCTCGGGACGGACATTACGCAAGGCACCCTTATTGGCTTTCCCGACCGGCGTCCGGACGGTGGAGACGAGGTAGGCTTCGTTGATTTGCATGTGTTTGGGGGTTAGGGATTGGGGATCAGGGGTTGGGGAAGCGACCTCGAGGCCGAATACAGACCTCGAGGTCGGGACGGGCTTGGTGCTGGCTTTCCCCAACACCCAAAACCCATTCCCCGAAACCCAGCCCTAGTTGCGCAGTGGCTTGTTGGTGGTCAGGATGCTCTGGATGCGGGCCATCGTCTTCTCCTCGCCCAGGAGCGACAGGAAGACCTCGCGCTCGAGCTCGAGCAGGTAGTCCTCGTGGACCTCGGCCGGACCGGTCAGGTCACCGCCGGTCATGATCCAGGCCAGGCGGGATCCGAGGTAGTGATCGTACTCCGAGGCGTAGCCGCCTTCCTCGAACTGATGGAGCGCGATCTCGAACTGGGCCCGACCGGGCGCACCCAGAACGGGGATCTTCGAGCGGACCGGTGGTGGCAGGTAGCCCTGCTCGCTGAGTGACAGCACCTTCTGCTTGGCGACGTGGAATCGGCGGGCGTCGTTCATCACGATCGTCGCGCGGTCGTCGACCAAGTTCATGTTGCGCGCCTGGAACGCCGAGGTCGCCACCTTGGCCGTCGCGATCTGCTCGAAGTGCTGGCGCAGGAACGGCTGCACCTCGCTCGGACGGTCACTGTTGGCTGCGAGCTCGGCCGCGCGCGCGGTCAGCATCGTGGTGCCGCAGCCAGCGGGGATCAGCCCGACGCCCAGCTCGACCAAGCCGATGTACGTCTCGGCCGCGAGCACCGGGTTCGGGCACGCCATTGTCATCTCGCAGCCGCCGCCCAGCACGCGCTGATGCGTCGCCACGACGACCGGCTTGGTCGCGTAGCGGATCTTGAGGACGGCTTGCTGGAACTTGGCGATGAACGGCTCGAGGTCGGAGACCTCGCCCATCATCAAGGCCATCGCGACCTCGCCCAGGTTGGCGCCGACGGAGAAGTTGCCGCCCTGGTTGCCGATGATCACACCGCGCAGGTCGCGGTCGTCCTCGACCTTGCTGATCGCGTCGAGGACGCCGGTGATCACCTCCTGGCCCAGGCTGTTCGACTTGGACCGGAACTCGAACAGCGCGACGCCATCGCCGACGTCCAAGAGCGCGGCCTCGTCGTTCTGCCAGATCGTGTTGTTCTCGTCCTCCTTGAGATAGGTCAGCCCCCATTCGTCGGCCGGACGCGGGTCGGACTCGTACTGCTTCGAGGTTGGCGTCCAGATTTCCGGTACGCCGGACTCGGTATCGCGGTAGAAGCCCGTCTCCGGTACCTCCGAGACCCAGTCCGGGACCTCGATGCTGGCGTCCTCGAGGGCGGACCGGACGGCGTCGATGCCGAGCGCGTCCCACATCTCGTACGGGCCCATCTCCCACCCGAAGCCCCACTGCAGGGCGCGGTCCAGGTTGGCCGGAGAATCGGAGATCTCGGGCGTGCGGCGGACCGTGTAGCCGATCAGGTCGAGGGTCGTCTCGCGGAAGAACTGGCCGGGGCGGCCGTCATCAGCCCACAGGTTGCGCAGCGTGTCCGCCAGCGTCTTGCCCCGGAACGACTTGGCGTCGAACCCGACCTCCTTCGGATCGACGTACTCGCCGGACTGAGGGTCGAACGACTTGATCGTCTTGCCCTCTTTCTTGTAGAACCCGGCCTTCGACTTGGCGCCGAGCTGCTTCAGATCGACCAAGCGCTGCAACACGTTGGGGACCTGGAAGCGGTCGCGGCTCTCGTCGTCCGGGATCGCGTCGTACAGGTTGGCCGTGACGTGACGCAGCGTGTCGAGACCGACGACGTCGGCCGTTCGGAACGTGGCCGACTTCGCGTGGCCGATCAGCGTGCCCGTCAACGCGTCGATCTCCTCGATCGAGAAGTCGCCCTTTTCAAACTGCTCGACGGCACCCAACATGGCATACGTCCCGATCCGGTTGCCGATAAAGTTCGGCGTGTCCTTCGCCATCACGATCCCCTTGCCCAAGTGGACACGGGCGAACTCGGTCACGCGGTCGACGATCGCGGAGTCCGTATCCGGCGTCGGGATGACCTCGAAGAGCTTGAGGTAGCGCGGCGGGTTGAAAAAGTGCGTCCCCAGGAAGCGCGACCTAAAGCCGCCGGAGAGGTGCGCCGACATCTCGGCGATCGGAAGCCCCGACGTGTTCGACGAGATCACGGCCGTGTCGCTGGCCGCGTCCTCGATACGCTTGAGGACGTCCTTCTTGATGTCCATCCGCTCGACCACGACCTCGATGACCCAGTCGGCCTCACCGATCCGGTCGAAGTCGTCGTCGAAGTTGCCGAGTGTGACCCGCTCCATCGCGGCCGGCTCCATGAACGGCTCCGGCTTCATCTTGGTCGCCGCCTTGAAGGCGCTCTCGACGATGCTGTCCTTAGCGCCCTCACGGCCGATGGATTCCGGCGTCACGTCGAGCAGCACGACCTCGAGGCCGGCGTTCGCCAAGTGCGCCGCGATCTGGCTGCCCATCACACCCGCGCCGACGACGGCGGCGGTGCGGAACGGCTTGTACGCCCACGAGGGCGTCTCCCTCGAGGGCGAGTCGGTTTTTAGGGTCTGGGTTTCCATTTTTGGGGTTCAGGGTTCGTGGTTCAGGGTTCGCGAGATGGCGGCCTCGAGGACGGACAGACGTTCAACGCCGCACCTCGATGTCGAGACGGAAAGTCAGAGTCGGAGCCCGACCTCGAGGTTCGCGCGACGAACCCCGAACCCTGGACCCCGAGCCGTCTTAGACAAACGCGCCCAGGCCGGTCACGTCGCGGCCGACGATCAGCGAGTTGATCTCGTTGGTGCCCTCGTAGGAGTAGATGGCTTCGGTGTCGCAGAAGTAGCGGGCGACGTGGTTCTCCAAGAGGATGCCGTTGCCGCCGTGGAGGTCGCGGGCGAGCGCGACCGTGTCGCGGCACCGAGCGGCCGTGTACACCTTGGCGAGCGACGCCTGCGCGTCGGTCATCTCGCCCGCGTCTTGGAGCTGGCTCAGGCGGAGGCACATGGTCTGCATGGCCGTCACGCTACCCAGCATGTGGACGAGCTTGTCTTGGATCAGCTGAAACCGAGCGATCGGGCCGCCGAATTGCATCCGGGTCGTCGCGTACTGCTGGCTCCGCTCGTAGGCCCCCATCGCGCAACCGACGCCCTGCCACGCGACGCCGGCACGCGTCAGCTTGAGCACCTCGGCGACGTCCTTGAAGCTGTGAGCTTCCTGAAGGCGATCCGACTCTGGAACGCGGCAGTTCTCCAACGTGATGAGCCCGTTCTCGACGGCGCGGAGCGCCACCTTGCCGCGGATTTTCTCGACCGAGTAGCCGTCGTTTTCCTGCGGGTCGCGGACGACGAACCCCTTGACCTGGTCGTCGGCCTCGTCTTTGGCCCAGATCACGACGAGATCCGCAAACGTCGAGTTGCCGATCCACTTTTTCTGACCGTTCAGGATCCACGTATCGCCCTCCCGGCGCGCCGTCGTCTGGACACCGCGGGAGATGGCGGAGCCGACGTGGGGCTCGGTCAATCCAAACGCGCCGATCTTGTCCCACGACCTCATTTGGGGCAGCCACTCCGCCTTCTGCTCCTCGCTTCCGCAGACGAGAAGCGACTGCATCGCCAACCCCGAGTGGACGCCGAAGAACGTCGCCGTCGACACGTCGACGCGGGCGATCTCCATGGTCAAGAGCCCCTCCATCACCGAGCCGTTCGGCTCGCGCGTTTCGAGGTCTTCGCCATAGATCGGCGTGAGCAAGTCGAGCTTGCGGAAGCCCGGGACCAATACCTCGAGGGGCGTCCGGTCGCCGAGCCACGCGTCGTTGATGACGGGTTGGACCTCGTCTTCCATAAACGTGCGGAGCTCCGCCATCTTTTGGCGCTGCTCCTCGGTGATCATCCCGTCGATGTCGTAGAAGTCGCCGTTGGGAGCGGGCGGAGTGTACTCGCGCTTTTTCCGGGGCCGAGCGGCGCGCTCGAGAGTGTCGTAGGACGTGGCGACGGTCGCCTCGTCCATCCCGCTGTATGCCGCGACGAGCCGATCGAGGTCGACGCCCTTCGCTTGGAGCGCCGCGAGCGCGTCCGAGGTCGAGGGCGCGCCGTCGCCGCCAGCCGTCATCGAGGTCGTGTCAGGTGTGTCCATGGGATCAGAGTCTAGTACTCGGTTAACAGCGTTAAGCCCCCGGGGTTCTCCCCCGTTGTGTGACGCCGAGAACGCGCGCCCGTTCACCCTCGGCCTCGAGGCCGAGACGACGGGTCAGTCCTCGAGGGACGCGACCTCGAGGACGGGCTGTGGGGAGCTAGGCGACGACGGAGACGCCGTGGCTCGACTTCTCGACGCTGGCCTTGTACATCGCGTCGATCTGGTCGTCGTAGGTCTTGTTGACGGCGCCGCGCTTCACCTTCATGGTGGGCGTGAGCAGCTCGTTCTCGACCGTCATGGTCTCCGGGACCAAGCGGAACCGCTGGACCTGGCTCCAGTGGTCCATCCCCTGGTTCGCGTCGGCGACGAGCCGCTCGAACTCGGCGTGGACCTTCGCGTCCTTGAGCAACGCGTCTCCCGAGGCCGAGACGCCGTTGTTCTTGGCCCAAACCGGGAGGGACTCCATGTTTGGGAAGATGAGCGCGGTCGTGAACTTCTGGCTGTTGCCCACGACGACGGCCTGCTCGATCAGCGGGCTCTCCGTCAGCGCGTTCTCGATGGGCTGCGGGATGACGTACTTGCCCGTCGAGAGCTTGAACAGGGCCTTCTTTCGGTCCGTGATCTTGAGGAATCCAGCCGGGGTGAACTCGCCGATGTCGCCGGTGTGGAACCAACCGTCTCCGTCGATCACCTCGTCCGTTTTGTCCTGGGCCTTGTAGTAGCCCTGCATCGTGTTCGGGCCGCGAGACAGGATCTCGCCGTCTTCGGCGATCGCGACCTCGACGCCCGCGATCGGCGGCCCGACGGTGCCGGGCTGGTTGCTGCCGGGGATGTTGTTGGCGATCACGGGGCTCGTCTCCGTCAAGCCGTAGCCCTCATAGACCGGGATTCCAAAGCCGCTGAACGCACGAGCGAGGTCGGCGCGGAGCGCGGCGCCGCCGGACGTGACGGCCTTGATGCGCGTCAGGCCCAGCTTCTCGCGGAGCTTGGAGTAGACCAGCTTGTCGGCGATCCCGTGTGCGATCCCATCGAGGCCGGACGGCGGGCTCGCGACGTCGAACTCGACGGCGCGACCGAGCGCCCAGGAACCGATTTTCTTTTTCGCGCCCTCGGCCTCCTGGATGCCGAGCGAGACCTTGTCGAACACCTTCTCCAAGACGCGCGGGACGGTCGCGAAGAACGTCGGGCGGACCTTCGGTAGGTCCTCGACCAGGCGGTCGGGGTTCGAGTAGAACAGCGTGTGCCCGTAGCCGGCGTTCGCCAGGGTCAGCGTGCGGGCGTAGATGTGGGTCATCGGCAAGAAGTTGAGGACGGTCTCCTCCTGGTGGCCGAGCACGCCGAATCCTGAGATGGCCGTGATCGCGTTCGAGGTGATGTTCTCGTGCGAGAGCATCACGCCCTTCGGCTTGCCCGTCGTGCCAGACGTGTAGATCAGCGTCGCGAGATCGGAGGCATCGATCTGGTCACGCAGCTCGTCGGGCCGGTTCGGAGCGGCCTCGATGGCCGCGCGGCCCGAGGCCCGGAGCTCGTCGAGCGTCATCGTCGTTTGCGCTTCGGGCAGCGACACGCCCTCGAAGGAGCCCTCGGCCAGAATCACCAACGTGACGTCCGGGAGCTGGTCCGCCCACCCGGTGTAGTTCTCGAGCATCTCCCGGTTCGTGATCGCGATGGCCTTGGCCTCGGCGTGGGCCGCGACGTAGACCAGGTTCTCCGGGGCGTACGTCGTGTACAACGGAACGTTGACCATGCCACCGATGAGCGTCCCGAAGTCCATCATCTGGAAATACAGGTCGCTGTCCATGAAGAACGAGACGCGGTCCCCGCGTTCGATCCCGGCCTCGAGGAGCCCGACGGCGATCTCGTTGGCGGCCGTCTGAAAGTCGGCGTTCGAGGTCGAGCGCCACCCGTTGCCGTCGGGCATGTTGAACGCCTTTGGGTTGGGGTACTTCTCGACGGCGTCGTCGAGCATCTGCGCGAGCGTCTTGCCCAAGACGACCTCGCCCTTTGAGGTGGATGGTGCGGTGTGGATCTGGAGAGCCATGGGTGAGAGGTGCGATGGAGGACCGGACGTTCAAAAATCGCTGGAAGCGCTTCAAAGTTCCCCCCTTCGGCCCTCACGGATCCGAAATGGCGTGCCACCTGTGGGGCGCCCGTCGCCCTCGAGGACGCTCGCGTGCTCCACCCCGACCGACCGGAGATGCTGGCTAGGCCACGCCGACGCCGAGCCCGGCCATGGCCTGCCGAACACCGGCCTCGACCAGGTCGTCGCCTGCGAGGCGTACATCGACGCGCCGGGCGAGGTGGAGCGAGACCAACCCGTGCAGCGCCGTCCACAGGACCGAAGCGGCGACGTCGGGCGGGTTGGGGGACTCGACGGTTCCGGCGGCGCGTCCGTCCTCGAGGGCGCGCTCGAAGATCTCGACGTTGCGGCGGGCGCGGCGGTAGTCCTCGGCCGGATAGCGGGCCATGCGCTCCGGATGGAGCTGGAACATGACCTCGTAGTACTCCGGGTTGTCGAGGCCGAACCGGACGTAGGCGCGGGACAGCGCTCGGAGACGGGGCGGTGCGTCGTCGAGGTCGGCGCTCGCGTCCTCGAGGGCGACGGCCAGCTTGTCCATTCCCTCGGTGATCAAGGCGTGCGTGAGCGCGTCCTTGTTGTCGAAGTAGAGGTAGATGCTCGTCGCGGAGCACCCGACGGCGCGGGCGATCTTGCGCATCGACAGCGCGTCGTAGCCGTCGGTGACGAGCAGGTGACGGGCGTGGTCGAGGAGCGCGCGGCGCAGCGCGGGGCCGGTCGGCGTGGGCGCGGGGGAGACGGCGGTCGAGGGCGTCGGCATCGAGGACGAAGGTAGCGCCCTCGCGTCACGTCTAGGCTTTGTCTGGTGAGTCGGGACGGGGCCGAACGCGATCGCCGGAGTCGACTCGCAAGGAGCGCGAAGCAGCTATCGCGC
>NZ_JBARYR010000079.1:0-6129 GCF_049648075.1 Rubrivirga sp.
GGTCGAGTCGTTGAAGAAGTACGAGAGTTGGACGCCGACGAACTTCATGGGCCTTCACGGGGTGGGCGACTCCGACGATAACGACGGGCGCGCCGCGGCGGTGCCGGCCTCGAGGGCGGGATGCGTGTGGAAGAGGAGAGGTGTGCCGGCTGGGACGCGTCGGCCTCGAGGACGAGGAGAGGTCCACCGACCTCGAGGTCGGTCCAGGGCGGAGGAGGGGAGGTTTTCTTGGATGGCGGTCTCGAGGCCGTCTGCCACAACGCAATCCTCATCAGAGTCATCCTCGCGCACGCGGGGATCCATGGGTCTCACGGCCGGCCTCGAGGTCGCTGTCAACGGTTCGGTCTCTATCCTCGAAACCCTCGAGGTCGGACCGAACGTCGTGCCTCCTCACCCCGTCCCACAAGGAGAGCCGGTAGAAGAGAGGAGGCCTGCACGGTCCGCGCACCCCTTTCAAACAGTCATTCCCGCGGAGGCGGGAATCCAGGGCGTCAGGGCACATCGGCGCTCGCCACTCTGGATTCCCGCCTCCGCGGGAATGACGGGAGTGGGAGACTCGCGAGAGAGCCTCCTACCAGTCGCTGAGAGGCCAGTCGCTGAGAAGAGACCCTGTCTGCGACCTCGAGACTGGTCCGACCTCGAGGTCAGAAACTCCGCGCCTCCCGCCGTCCTCAAGGTTGAGCTGACCTCGACCCACCTCGCACACAACCCCTCTTCTCTTTCGCACCTCTCGCATTCCGTCCGACCTCGAGGACGCGTCCTACCCCGCCGCCTTCTCCGCGTCTGGGATCCAGCCGTTCGCGACGGCCTCGGCGTAGCCCTGCGCGCGCAGCACCGACGCCGAGTTGTTGAGCTTGCCGTAGCCCCAGTCGTGCTTCTCGGACCGGTCGCCGTGGTAGTCCGTGTGGCTCATCTCGCGGACGACCTGGAGGACGTTGAGCCCGCGGACCGTCCCCAGATCGGCGGCCAGCTTCCACGTCTCGGCCTTGACCAGGTGCATAAGCGGCGTCCAGACGTGGATCGGCGAGCCGAACGCCAGGCTCAGCGTCTTCTCTTGGGACTCGGCGAAGTCGGGGCGGCAGTCGGGGTAGCCGGAGTAGTCGTTCTCGCACATCCCCGCGACCAGGTGCTTAATCCCCTTGCGGAAGCCGTACGAGGCCGCAGCCGTCAGCATGAGGGCGTTGCGGCCCGGCACGAACGACGCCGGGAGTTTGGGCATCAGCGGGTGCTCGGCGCCGGTGTCTCCACCCTCGTCGGCCATCAAGGCCGAGCCACCCAGCAAGCCGCGCGCATCCAAGACGGTGTGGGGGACGCCCGCCGCGTCGGCGATCTGGCGCGCCTGCTCGAGTTCGACGGCGTGGCGCTGCCCGTACTCGAACGACACGGCCTCGACGCGGTCGAAGGCGCCGTAGGCCGGTGAGAGCGCCCAGAACAGGCACGTCGTGGAGTCCTGGCCTCCGGAGAACAGGACGATGGCAGAACGGGCGTCGTCAGGCATGAGGAGAAGATCGCACATGTAGACCGTGACCTCGAGGTTTTGCAAAGACTGCGCCGACGCTCACGAGAGCGCCCGGCACCCCGTTATCCTCCGCCTGCCTCCTCTATCCGCATGGCCGACCTCGACCCCACCGACCGCCTCGACGACTTCCACGCCCGTGCCTTAGAGCACACCAAGGCGTCGCTGGAGCACATGTCCCGCTACGGAATCGAGCCTGAGGGCCGCGTCGCGCTATTTCTGCCGCCGGACACGCGCCAGGCCGAGATCCACCGGATGCCGTACGAGCACGCCGCGCGTCAGGTGGTCACCTATGAAACCGAGCCGGGCGAGTTTTCCGCCCTGTGCCCGTTCTCGGGCCTGCCGGATTCGGGAACGGTCCGCATCGAGTACGTGCCCGGGTCGTGGCTCGTCGAGCTCAAGAGCTTGAAGTATTACCTCTTGAGCTGGCGCCACGTTGGGTCGGCTCAGGAGGACGTCACAGCGCTCATGTTCGAGGACTTGATGCGCCACCTCGAGGACCCACATCGCCTGATTGTCTCGACCGACTACACCGTCCGCGGCGGCATCCACACGGTGTGCTCCGTCGACAGCCGCGACCAGCCGGTCCACGACCTCGAGGTCGGCGGCGACGGCGCGGCGTAGGCTCCCTCCCATCGGACGCGGCATCGAGGACGAGCCGCCCGTACCACCACCTCCATGAAGAAGATCGTTGCCCTGGTCGTCGTGCTGGGTCTGCTCGGAGCGGGCGCCGTCGCCTGGCTGGCGTTCACGCCCAACACCGTCGGCGAGGAGCGGGCGTCGGTCCGCCTGCCCGAAGGGACCACGTTCGAGGCCATGCTCGACTCCCTCGAGGCCGCCGGCGCGCTCGGCTCGCGCTCGTCCTTGACGACGTTCGCGACGGCGACGGGCTGGGCCGACCAGGTCAAGCGGGGCCACTATTACATCGAGCCCGGCATGAGCAACTGGGACCTCATGAACAAGATCAGGAAGGGGTTGCGCGACCCGATCCGCATCACGATCCCACCGGGATCGAGGCCGGAGCGGACCGCGCGCGTGCTGCGCAACCAGCTCGGGACGGACTCGACGGCGGTCGCCCAACTCTTGCGCGACCCCGCGTTCGCCGACTCGCTCGGGACCGACGTCGAGCACTTGCACGGCCGGATGCTGGCCGAGACGTTCGACATGTACTGGACCGACGACGCCGAGACGGCCATCCGCCGCATCCACGACCGCTACGAGACGTTCTGGACGCCGGAGCGTCGCGCCAAAGCGGACGCCCTCGGGCTGTCGCCGGACGAGGTCGTCACGGTCGCGTCCCTCGTCGAGTGGGAGGCGCGTAAGCCGGAGGAGCGCCGCCGGATCGCGGGGCTCTACCTCAACCGCCTTCTCGGCCGAACGCAGGCGGGCACGATGCGCCTACAAGCCGACCCAACGGTCCAGTTCGCACTGATGGAGGAAGGCGGCGAGCCCCAGATGCGGCGCCTGTTCTTCCGCGACTACGCCTTCCCGAGCGCCTACAACACGTACCAGATCGACGGCCTGCCGCCCGGCCCGATCACGAACCCCTCGGACGGCACCATCGACGCCGTCCTCGACAACGAGGAGCACGACTACCTCTTCTTCGTCGCCGACGGGACGGGCGGCCACGACTTCAGCCGGACGGTCGCGGAGCACAACGCGAAGGCCCGACGTTGGAGCGCGTGGCTGAGCCGGCAGGTCCGGGAGCGGGACGCGCGCGAAGCCGCAGAGGCGGCTGGGGAATAGGGCGCGGCCTCGAGGTCAAGACGCGTCCTCGAGGCCGGACGGAATGCGAGAAGGGGTTGGTCGACTGCGCCCTCGAGGTCGGGTCGGCCGCCCAGGTAGCAAGTGCTTTCGGGCGTCCCCCGTAGCTCCGTTGGAGAAGCTGCGTTCTAGCTGACGACCTCGAGGCCGAAAGCGAGCGGCTCGTCCTCGAGGCCGAGACCTTCCCCAAGCTCTCGGCACCGTCTAACGCGTGCCCTCGAGGACGAATCTCCCCCAGCGCTGAACCTGGCGCGGCGTCTGCCGATACTGAGGCCCTATGAGTCCGGTCCTCACGCTCGCCGCCGCCCAGCTCCGGGCCGACCTTCGCCACCGGCGCTCCGGCAAGCTCAGCGCCGGGCGCCTGGCGACGACCGTGATGGCGTACGGGTTCTCGGGCGCCGTGCTGGCCCTGTCGCTCGGAGGCGCACCTCCGGAGCAAGCCCTGTTCGTCGGGTCCAGCTTCGGGATGGTGTTGGCCGCGTTCGGCATCGTCGGGTCCTACGATGACCTGATGGGACGGCCGCGCGACAACGCGTGGCTCACGACGCTGCCTGCGACCGAGGCCTCGCACTACGGCGCGAGGCTGCTCGGGATCGGCGTGTACGTCGGGCTCATGGCGATCGGCGTCGCGCTCCCCGTCGCCATCCGCGTGGCGGCCTCGAACGGACTGGCTCTCGGCGTGCTCGTCGGCACCGGAATCACGTCCGCGATCGTGTGGACATCGCTGGCCGCCCTCCTTTTGCTGTGGACGCTCACGCTCACGCTCCCGCGCAAGCCGCTCCGGTGGGCCATCGGCATCGCCCGAGCGGCCCTGATCGCAGCCCTCGTCTTGGGGTTTCAACTCGTCGGCGCTCAGGCCCAGGCGCTCGATTCGCCGTGGTGGCCCGCAGCCTGGCTCGCCGACGCGTTCAGCGGCCGACCGACGGCTGGGCTCGGCCTGCTCCTGCTGTCTCTCGTTGGGTTCGTGATCGCGTTCGGCTTCATGATTCCGCACCAGTATTTCGACCTGTTGCGTCGCCTGGCAGACGGCGCGCGCCGCGATGGGTCGAGGTCACGTCTAGGCCGCCAGCTGAGCGCCCCTGAACGCTGGCTCGTCCGTCCCGGCCCCGTTCGAGCCGCCTACGGGTTCGCCGCCGCGGCCTTCGCCGACGACCGTCTGGTCCGAGGTCGACTGTGGCCCGCCGCGATTCTGCCGGTCGGGTTCGTCGCGTTCGGCTGGCTGAGCGGAGGCCTGGGGAGCGTGGTCGGGTTCGGAGACGTGGGCGCCCTCGAGGGCACGCTGCGGGTGCTCCAGAACTCGACGACCCAGCTCCACCTATCAATCATCGTCGTGCTGCTGTTCTGCGTGCAGTCGCTCGTCCAGACCGTCCAGCACTCCGACCATGCCGACGCGTCCTGGGTGTTCAGCGTGATCCCGGACGCGCCCCCACGAGTGGTCCAACTCGGCGCCCACCAGGCGCTGACGTGGCGCGCGTTGTTTCCGCTCCACGTCGCGATCGCCGTCGGGATGGCCGCGACGATGCCCGCCCTCGATGCCGTCCTGCACGCGGGCTACTGGTTCGCCGTCTCCGTCCTGGTTTCCCGTTCGTTCGCCGTCGCGACCTCGACGCCGCCGTTCTCACGCTCGTCCGACAAGTTCGACGCCGCCCGGCGGTTCGTCCCGCTCCTGGTCTCGATCCCGGTCGGCGTCGGCGTCTTGATCGTCCAGGTCGCGGCGTTTACCTCGAGGACGACGGCCGGCGCGGCGATTTTCTTGTTGCTGGCCCTCTCGGCGCTCTTGGCCGAGATCGTGATCCGATGGCCTCGAGGACGGGCCAGGGCACCGGTCTCGGACCTGGTTCCGACGCCGCAGCCGGCGTAGCCTCGGGACGTCCTCTGCCCCGCCGTGCTCGCTCGCCTCGTCCTGCTCCTCACCGTCGCCCTCAGCGGGTGCACGGCCTCGAGGACGGTCTCAGACGGCCACATCCAGGCCTCGAACATCGGCGTCACCGCGGTCGCGACGCTCGCCTCGAGGGCGGCCCAGGGGAAGCTCCACTCCTCCGAGGACGTGGCGACGGCGCTGGGCGCGGGCGCGCTGAGCGGTTTGGGGTTCTACCACTCGAAGGCCCTCGCCGCTCGGGGACGGTTCGGGACGGCGCTCGCGCTGGGCTACGCGTCGGCCTCGATCGCCGAGAACGTGGCCGAGGGCGAGCACATCCTGGGCGCGGTCCGCTACGGGTTCGGACCCCTCGACGTCCGCCTGCGGACGCCACTATCGAGGCGGGACCGCCCGCCCGCCGTCCTCGAAATCAACGCGGCCAGCGCAACCACGATGGCCGCCCTCCCCATCTTGGGCTACCGCCCCGACCTCGAGGCCGGAGCGCTCGTGTTCCGGGGTGACGGCCGCAGCACCGAGACCGACCCCGACCGGATCGGGTTCGCCATCGGGCGGACGGTCGGCCTGGACACGGACCGTGCCGACGTCGTCGCGCACGAGATGGTCCACGCCATCCAGTCGCTCCACGTCGGAGCCGTGACGCCGGGGTACCGCGTCGCCCTCGAGGTCGGGCCGGTGCCGGTCGCCGTCCAGGTCGACTGGGGCCTGGCGGCGACGGGCGCGCTTCACCTGGTCGTCCCGTACGAGAACCGGTGGACGGAGGTCGAGGCGTTCTCCCTCGTCCCCGAGGACCCGTGCATGGGCGTCTGTCCCGTAGACATGAGAACGGCCCCTGCTGGAGTCAGCAGGGGCCGTTGAGTCGAGACGGAAGGCCGGCTAGTTGCCGCCGCGGCGCGACGAGCGGCCAGACGACCTCGAGGACGAGGACCGCCCGGAGCGGCTCGCGCTCGAGTTGCTGCGCGACCTCGAGGGC
>NZ_JBARYR010000080.1:0-2922 GCF_049648075.1 Rubrivirga sp.
AGGCCGGACCCGAAGGGGGTCTTCCAGTTGGCGCCAGGCACCAGCCCCCACTGCCCGGTCGCCTGGTCCATCACGGTGCCGTCGCCGAAGCCCTCGGCTTGCGTCTCGAACCCAGTGGCGTCCACGAATGCACGGAAGCGCTCGACGGTGACGGGTGACCGGTCCAGAAAGAACGGCCCGACGTCGGCCTTGAATGCGGGCTTCTCGTGCGCCATCCCACCCTCGCCCTCGAGGACGCCGATGGTCGTGGTCCCGCCCGGCACGCCCACCATGCCGTCCGGCGTCTCGACCTCGAGGGCGACCGCTCGGACGCGTTCGGGCTCTTCCGTCCTCGATGCCACGGCGCTCGCCCTCGAGGTCGGGTCCGCCTCGGCGTCCGTTGCGCAGCCCGCGAGGCCAAGGGCGAGGATCACTCCCCACCCGCACATGCCCATCCTTCTGGCTCGGTCGTACCGCATCAGTCGTAGACGAGCCGTTCGTCGGCGTTCCAGCTTCCGCGGCGCATCGGGACGCGCATGGCGTCGTCCTCGGCCAGGCGGTCGAACAGACGCGCGCGCATCTCGGCGGCGAGTTGCGGCCGAGCCTCGGCCAGGTTGGTGCGCTCCTCCGGGTCGGCCTGGATGTCGTACAGCTCCTCGAGGTCCCAGACGCCGTGGTAGTAGATGAACTTGTACTGGTCGCCCCTTAGCGCGAACGTCGTCGGCGTGTGGGGGAAGGCGTACTCCCAGTAGTACTCGTACAAGAACTCGCGGTCCTGCGTACCGCCGTCGCCGCCCGTCAGCAGGTCGAGGAACGACGCGCCGTCCATGTCGATCGGCGAGTCGGTGTCGGTCAGGTCCAGGATGGTCGGCGCGAGGTCGATGTTGCGGACCAGCCCCGGCACCGTCGAGCCGGGCTCGATCCAGCCGGGTGACCACGCCAGCATCGGGATCCGGATCGACTCCTCGTAGGCGTTCCGTTTGTCGATCAGGCCGTGCTCGCCCAACAAGAACCCGTTGTCGCCGAGGTACAGCACCAAGGTGTTCTCGGCCAAGCCCTGCGCCTCGAGCGCGTCCAAGACGCGGCCGACGGACTCGTCGAGGGCGAGCAAGGTCTCGGTGTAGCGGCGGTAGAAGTTGTTGAACCCGTCCATGCCCGGGCCGAGGTCGCCGTGGAACATGAAGTCGGCGCCGTGCCAACTCCCGCGCTGGGCGCGCACCCAGTGGGGCTTGCCGGCGTAGTTGCGCTCCGTGAGCCACATCGAGGACGGGTACGGGATCGTGACGTCGCGGTAGGTGCCGGCGTGGCGCGGGGCGGGGGAGAACTCGGCGTGGACGGCCTTGTGGGAGAGCTCGAGGAAGAACGGCTCGGAGCCGTCGCGCTCTTGGAGCCACTCGACGGCGTAGTCAGTTAGGATGTCGGTCGTGTAGCCGTCGTGCTGGATCTGCGTCCCGTCGATGTTCAAGAGGGGGTTCGTGTACGCGCCCTGCCCTCGGAACGAGACCCACCGGTCGAAGCCGGGCCGTGGCGCGTCGTCCTCCTCGCCCATGTGCCACTTGCCGACGTAGGCGGTTTGGTATCCCGCCGCCTGGAGGTCTTGGGGAAAGAACCGCGTGCCCTCCGGGATCGGGCTCGTGTTGTCCACGACGCCGTGGTTGTGCGCGTACTGACCGGTCAGGATGCTGCCCCTCGAGGGCGAGCACAGGCTCGTGGTCACGAACGCGTTCTCCAGGTGCGCGCCTTGGGCCGCCATCCGGTCCATGTTGGGCGTCTGAAGGAAGGCCGGGGCGTCCGGGTGGAAGCCCATGAAGTCGTAGCGGTGGTCGTCAGACAGGATGACGACGACGTTCTGCGGCTGAGCGAGACCCGACCTCGAGGCCAGAGCGACGAGCAAGAGAAGGATCGGAAAGAGTCGTGTCATGTCAGATCTGAAGAGTCGGTGCCGACCTCGAGGTCGGCGAGCGTTTGTAGGGGCACGGCACGCCGTGCCCGTGGGGCGACCTCGAGGCCCGTCGCTTCGGCTCGCGCATTGAGGTTGGTAGGGGCGTATCGCAATACGCCGGTACGGCGCGGTGGCGAGGTCGCCCGTGGCGTGGGTGACCCCTCACCGTGTCCCTCTCCCCAAGGGAGAGGGGACGTCGCAGGCGTCGTCGCGGTCGGGCGGGACGTCTCGTCCTCGAGGACGACGGGGTTTGCGCCACTGTCATTCTGAGCGGAGGGCGCAGTCCGGAGTCGAAGGATCCGTGCCGACCTCGATGTCGCGGACGGATGCTCCCGGTGCGGTCCGGGGCGACGTCGCACCAGGGATCCCTCGGCTCCGCTCGGGATGGCAGGGTGTGGACGCGGTGTCATTCGGCCACCAGCTCGAAGCGAGCGGATTGCGTCTCAGCTGACGACCCGCCGACCATGACGGTGAACCAGCCGGGCTCGACGGTCCATTCGCCGTCCTCGCCCCAGAACTGGAGGTCGTCGGGTGTGAGGGTGAACGTGACCCGCTGCGACTCTCCGGGTCCAAGCTCGACACGCTCGAACCCTTTGAGCTCCTGCACCGGCGGCGTCACGCTCCGCGCCTCGTCGCGGACGTAGAGCTGCACGACCTCGACGCCAGCGCGGTCGCCGGTGTTAACGACTTGGACGTCGACCTCCAGACTACTGTTCATCGCCATTTCGCCTATGCAGATGAGGTCGATCTCGTCGTGGGGGGCTGCCTCGAACGAGAAATCCCCGCACGCGATCATGGGCGTGTAGCGGAACGTCGTGTAGCTCAGGCCGTGGCCAAACGGAAAGAGCGGCTCGACGGGCGCGTCGAGGTACCTCGAGACGTACTTGTCACTCGCGCCCGGCACGTCGTGCGGCCGGCCGGTCCGCTTGCGGTTGTAGTACAGCGGCTCCTGGCCCGTGACGTAGGGGAACGTGACCGGCAGCTTGCCGCCGGGGTTGTGG
>NZ_JBARYR010000081.1:0-2220 GCF_049648075.1 Rubrivirga sp.
TCGCCGCCGCCGCCCATGCGCAGCCCATGGACGGGCTGGTCCCCCGGTTCGAGTTCCCGATCTCCGGCCCTGTCCTGGAGCGGACGACGACGACCGGATCGTTCTTCCACGCCGTCGGGCGACGGGCCGCAGTGTTTGGCTATGAAAACCGGCCGTTCGAGGCCTGGGTCTACCCACTCAAGGTCTTGGAGGACGCGCGGCTGACGTTCAACCTGGAGAACTACCCGGTCCCGTCGGACGGGCTCGCGATCATGCGCCGCATCGAGGTCCGCCCCGAGGCCACGACGCTGGTCTACACGCACCCCGCGTTCACCGTCCGCCAGACGATCCTGGCGCCCATCGACGAGCCCGGGATCGTGATGCTGCTGGACGTCGACGCGCTCCGTCCGCTGACCGTCTCGATGTCGTTCCGGCCGGACCTCAGCCTGATGTGGCCGGCGGGCCTGATGACGGGGTTCGTCGGCTTCGAGGCCGAGGTCGGGCGCTACTTCACCGGCGAGGAGACGCAGCGCTTTTACGGGGTGGTCGGCTCGCCCCTCGCTGTCGACGTGTCGGTCCAGCCGTACCAGGAAGAGCCCCAGGACGTGCCGAACCGGTTCGAGATGCGCGTGACACCCCAAGTAGCGCGGGACTTTCTCGTCCCCATCGTGATCGCGGGCAGCACGACCGGCCGCGACGACGCCAACGCCGTCTACGACCGGCTCCTCGAGGACGTCCCGTCTCTCTTCGAGGAGACCGCGGCTCACTACCGCCGGCTCGACCAGACGATGCTCCTGGACACGCCCGACGACCGCTTGGACCGGGCCTTCGCGTGGTCGAAGGTGGGCATGGACAAGGGGCTCGCGACCAACCCGGACCTGGGGACCGGACTCGTGGCCGGGTACCGGACGTCCGGCAACTCGGAGCGGCCGGGCTTCGCGTGGTTCTTCGGCCGCGACGCCCTGTGGACCGCGCTCGCCACGACGGCCGTCGGAGACCTCGCGACGACGCGCGCCGCCCTCGACTTCCTGGCCCAGTTCCAGCGCGACGACGGCAAGGTGCCCCACGAGATCAGCCAGTCCGCCGCCTTCCTCGATTGGTTCCAAGACTACCCGTACCCGTGGGCCTCAGCCGACGCGACGCCCCTGTTCGCCATCGTCCTGGCCGACTACTGGCGCCAGACCGGCGACGACGACTACGTCCGCCAGCACTGGGCCGCCGCCAAGCGCGCGTTCGCGTTCACCGCCGCGACGGACACCGACGGCAACGGGCTCGTCGAGAACACCGGCGTGGGGCACGGCTGGGTCGAGGGCGGCGAGCTGTACCCGCCGCACGAGGAGCTCTACCAGCAGGCCTTGTACATACAGGCCGGCCTCGACGTCGCCGAGCTCGCCCGTCACTTTGGCGAGACCGACCTCGCCCTCGAGGTCGAGCAGCGCGCGGAGGCGACCCGCGCCGCCCTCGAGGACGTCTACTGGCACGACGCCGACGGCTTCTACGCGTTCGGCACGGCGTTCCCCGGCGCCCCGACCTTGAGCGAGCGGTCTGGCCCGTTGACGGACGCCGACCTGCGCGAGAACACGGGCTTCCTAGACGCCAGCAACCGTGACCTGGGCGACCTCGAGGTCGTCCGCGAGAACACGGCGCTCCAGGGCGTGCCGCACTGGTGGGGGCTCTTGGAGGACGAGCGGTCCCAGAGCGCGATCACGCACTACGGCTCGGCCGGGATCGCGACCGACTGGGGCGCGCGGCTGCTCACGAAGGAGAGCGACCTGTACGACCCGCTGAGCTACCACAACGGGTCGGTCTGGGCGCTCTTTACCGGCTGGACCTCGATGGGCGCCTACCAGTACGGCCGGCCCCACGTCGGCGCGCAAGCGCTGTACGCCAACGCGCTCCTGACGGAGCAGGATGCGCTCGGCTACGTCACCGAGCTGCTGTCCGGCGACTACAACACGGCGTTCGGCCGGAGCAGCCACCATCAGATCTGGTCCGAGGCCATGGTCGCGACGCCCGTCGTGCGCGGGCTGCTCGGCCTCGAGGTTATGGACGGCGGGCGTCGCGTCCGCGTCGCGCCGCAGCTTCCCATCGACTGGGACCGCGTGACCGTCGCCAACGCCCCAGCGGGGACGAGCGCGTTCGGCGTGGAGATCTTGCGCTCGCGAGACAACGTGACCATCTCGCTCGACGCGCTCGGAGGCACCGTCGAGGTCGCGCCGGCGCTGCCGCTCGACGCCGTCG
>NZ_JBARYR010000082.1:0-2977 GCF_049648075.1 Rubrivirga sp.
GTTCACGTCCTCGAAGCGCGCCCTGCTCACGCCGTACGGGTTGGGCACCATCGACCAGGCTATGCTGGGAGCGTTGCGCGGGCGGCACTTTTTCCTGCGGATGTATGGCTTGGCCGGCAAGACCGTCGTCCTCGATGAGGTCCACGCCTACGACGTCTACATGCAGACCATCATCGGGACGATGGTCGGGTGGCTCCGGGCGCTCGGCTGCTCCGTGGTCCTGCTCTCGGCGACCCTGCCGGCCCGGCTCCGCCGCCAACTCATCCAAGCCTGGGACTCGGACGCCAATGCCGACCTCGAAGCCGACCCCGCCCACGTCTCGTACCCCGCCGTCTGGACCGTCGCCGACGGCCGCGTCCGGCTCCACGACGCCGTAGACGGCCAGCCGCTCAGCGCCGACCGCGGGCAGCGCGCCACCTTACGCCGGCACGATCCCGACCTCGAGGCCGTCGCCGCGACCGTCGCCCAGGCCGTCCGCGACGGCGCCGTCGTGGGCGTGATTCTGAACACGGTCGCCCGCGCGCAACTCGCGTTCCAGGCCATCAAGGACGCCTGCAAAGCCGACCTCGAGGCCGACGACCTGGTCCTGTTCCACGCCCGCTTCCTGCTCCGCGACCGCCAGCGGATCGAGCGGGCCGTCGTCGGCCACCGTGACGACGACGAGTGGATTGCGGGCCGGTTCGGGAAGGGGCGCCGGGACGGGCCGGCCGTGTTGGTGGCGACGCAGCTCGCCGAGCAGTCGCTCGACCTCGACGTGGACCTCCTGGTGACCGACTTGGCGCCCATCGACCTGATGCTGCAGCGGGCCGGCCGGCTCCACCGCCACGACCGAGACCGCCCCAGCGGCTACGCCGAGCCCCACGTCGTCTGGCTCTGCCCCGACGCCCCCGACGGCGGGCTGCCGGACGTGACGTCCACAGAGGTCCCGTTCGGGTTCGTCTACGACCCCGTCGTCCTGTGGCGGACCCAGCGCGTGCTGCGCGCCCTCGAGGACGCCGACGGGACGGGCCGCTGGTCGCTCCCCGACGACTACCGCCGGCTCATCGAGGCCGTCTACCTGGCCGACGAGGAGGTCACGAGCCAGCCCCCTCCGCCGGCCGACCTCGAGGCCGACGCCGCCGAGACGTGGACCAAGACGGTCGAGGATGAGCGGGCCAAGATGATGGCGTCCGTCCAGAGCGCCGCCGGCCAGACCATCCCGACGAGCGGGCGTCTCGCGAAGCTCCTGCGCAAGTCGGCGCCAGTGCTCAACGACGAGGACGACGACTCCGCGCACCGGACGTTGCGCGTCGCCACGCGCGAGGGCGACAGCCTCGAGGTCGTGGTCCTGCACCGTGGTCCCGACGGCGCCCTCTACCTCGACGCCGACCTCGAGGTCGCGGCTCCTCTCGACGCCGAGCCTGAGCGCGCATTATCCACCGACGCCGTCCGCGCGCTGCTGGGCGCGAGCCTCCGCCTGAGCCAGACGCGGATCCTGGGCGCGCTCCGTGCCGCCGACCTCGAGGCCTGGACCGACGCTACCGAGAACACGCCGGCGCTCCGCTCGATGCACGCGCTCGTCCTCGAGGACGGGTCCTGTTCCGTAGGTGGATACCACGTTAGGTTTAACGACCGGCTCGGTCTCGTCCTCGAGTCTCCTGCAACCTCCTGAGCCGTGGCCTACGACCTCCTCTCTGAGCCCTGGATCCCCGTCCTCGACGCCGGCACCGACCTTGACACCGCGCCCGACGCGCCGGTCCGGCGCCGGTTGGTTGGTTTGCGCGAGGCCATCGCCCGCGCGCACGAGATCCGCGAGGTGGCCGGCGACACGCCGCTCGAGACCATCGCCCTGAACCGTCTCCTGCTCGCGCTTTTTCTCGATGTCCACGACTTGAGCGCCGACGGCGGCCCGTGGTGCGCGCTCTGGGACGCCGGCCGCACCGACGCCGACGCTCTTGGGGCCTACCTCGACACACACTGCGACCGGTTCGACTTACTCCACCCTGAGCGCCCGTTCTATCAGACGGCCCAACCCCTAGCGCGCGACGCGACGACGCTGAGCCAACTCCGCCACGCCGAGTCGGCTGGCAACAACGGGACGCTGTTCGGCCACGAGATGGACGACCAAGACCGGCGGCTCAGCCTGGCTGAGGCCGCCCGGTCCGTCGTGGCCTACCAGGCGTTCGGGCTCGGGGGGCTCGCCGGCTCTGCTGCCACCGGCGGCCGGTTGCCAGCGTTCCGTCATGCACCACTCGTGTCGGGCGCTGTCTTTTGGATTCGAGGTCGGTCGCTGTTCCAAGCACTCCTGCTCAACGCCCCGCCCACCGACGACGTCTGGATCGGCGCCGGCAACGACGAACCGGCCTGGGGCCGCGACCGTCCGACCTCGAGGTCGCGCCCACCCGAGGGACTGCTAGACCTGTTGACGTGGCAGGCCCGGCACGTCACGCTCGTCCTCGAGAGCCGTCAGGCCGGCGCAGTCAACGGGCCGGAGCCGGCCGCGGCCGGCGTCTACATCGCTAACGCCGAGTCCATCGACCACGACGGCGTGGTGGACCCGATGATGGCCCGCGTCATGAGCAAGAAGAAGGGCGTGTTCCCCTACGGCCTGCGCTCCGAGCGCGGCGTCTGGCGCGACGCCGACGTCCTGCATCACGCCGCATCCCCCGACGCCGAGGGCGCCCCCCAAACCTTCCGCGAGCTGGCCGCACTCGCCCTCGAAGACGATCGGCTCCGCGGTCTCGTCGCCGTCTGGACCGCCGACGTGTTCGGCATCGAGAACGACAAGTCGAAGATGCTCCGCTGGCGCCACGCCCGCGTTCCGGTCTACCCCGCGCTCCTGGGCGACCCCGTCCGTCTCGCGGCCCTCCGCGCCGCCCTCGAGGACGCCGACGAGCAGGCGACGACGGGCAAGCACAACCTCCGGTTCGCGACCCGCACCGTGGCTGAGTACCTGCTCTCGCCGCCCCCGCCGGGTGCGAAGCCGGACGCGACGCCC
>NZ_JBARYR010000083.1:0-3829 GCF_049648075.1 Rubrivirga sp.
TGGACGGCACCCTTCGGCGTCCCCGTCGTGCCCGAGGTGTAGATCAGCATGACCGTGTCCTCGGCCGCCGTGTCCTCCAGGCCGCCGTCGCCGCCTCGGCTCATCACGTCGTTCCACGTCACGTCGCGCTCGGTCATGTCGACCTCGAGGCCGAGACGAGGCACCACGATCACGTGCTCGACGCTCGAGACGCCCTCGAGGGCGGAATCGGCGGTCTCCTTCATCGGGACCGGCCGTCCTCGACGCGGGGCGCCGTCGGCGACGATGAGCGCTCGGGCGTCTCCGTCCTCGAGGCGGGTCGCGACGGCCTCGACGCCATAGCCGGAAAAGAGCGGCAGCATCACGCCGCCAATCCGCGCGACCGCCAAGAATGCGACGACGATCTCGGGGCACATCGGCAGGTAGAGCCCGACGGCGTCCCCGGCCTTCAGCCCGAGCGAGCGGAGACCCGCCGCGCACGCCTCGACGGCGTCGTGAAGCTCGGCGTAGGTCAGCGTCCGGGGCTCGCCTTCCTCGCTCTCGTAGCGTAGGGCGTCCTGCTCCCAGACCTGGGTCCCGCGCCACTTGTCGAGGCAACTCTCGACCACGTTCATCCGCCCACCGACGCACCATCGAGGACGTTCGACGCCGCCACTCGCGTCGAGGACGGTCGTGTAGGGTACGGTGAACACGACCTCGAGGTCGGCGAGGACGGCGTCCCAGAACCGGCCGACGTCCTCGAGCGCCCATGCTTCGAGGGCGGCATAGTCGTCTAGGCCGCGCTCGGTCCAGAACCGGGCGAGGTTTGTGCCGGTGATGTGGGCACGGGAGGGGCGCCAAGCGACGTCTTGACCGAAGGGGAACACGAGGCGGAGGGTTGGGCGCCTCAAACTAGGACCGGCGTCACTCCTCCTCGAGGGGCCGACCGAGACAGAGGCTCACGCGATCCCGCAAGATGGGAGATGCCACTAGGCCAATTCCGGGGTTTGCCACGGAACGGACAGCGGGACGCCTCTGTGAAATGCCTTCACCTCTCTCATCCTATCCATGCCAGACATCACCTCCTCGGGTACAGCCGAACAGGCCAAGAAGGCGGCCCAAGAAACCGCCAGCGAGGCCAAGCACGCTGCGACTCAGACGGCCAGCGAGGCCAAGAGCGCCGCACGAGATGTCGCTTCGAGCGCCAAGACGGCCGCCAAGGACATCGCGGACACCGCGACCGCCAAGGCGTCCGACCTCGCCGACCAGGCGGCGGGCCAGGCTCGCGACGTCGCGCAGACTCAAAAGAAGCAGGCGGCCGGCGTCTTGTCCGACGTTGCCGACGCGCTCCATCAGACCGGCGACTCGCTCCGCGACAACGACCGCGACGCGTTCGCGACCTACGCGGAGCAGGCTGCTACGCAGATCGACCAGTTCACGACGTCCATTCGGGACCGGAGCGTCGGGGAGATCCTGGACGAGGCCGAACGGTTCGCCCGGCGCGAGCCGGGTCTCTTTGTCGGCGGTGCGTTCCTGCTCGGCATCTTCGGCGCCCGATTCCTCAAGGCCGACCGCACCGAGGCCGGCCCCAACGGGAGCTCGTTCTCGATGTCCGATGCCCGCCCGCCACATCACGCGTCGGTACCGACGCATGGGGGAGCCACCTCGGAACGCACGACCCTCTAACCCATGGCCGACAACAACCCGCCCGTGACGGTCCCACCGGACACCGTCGCGGTCATCGATGGCCCGCCGACCGCACCGGCCCCGGAGCCTACGCTGGGAGACCTGCTCTCGCAACTCTCCACCGAGACGACAGCCCTGGTCAAGCAGGAGGTCCGGCTCGCCAAAGTCGAAGCCCGACAAGAGATCGCTGAGGCCGGCAAGGGCGTCGGCGCGGCTGTCGCTGGCGGCGCCGTGGCGTATACCGGCCTGATCGCGCTGGTGATCGGGCTCGGCTGGGCGCTCGGTCAGCTCTTCGATGACGACTTGATATGGCTCGGCATCGTTCTCGTCGGCGCGCTCGTCGCCGCCGTCGGTGCCGTCATGCTGAAGAAAGGGCTCGACCAGCTCAAGGCCCTTTCGCCCCCCCTCGACACGACAACCCAAACCCTTAAGGAGGACAAACAATGGATCAAGCAAGAGACCCCGTAACCGGCCGGCCCGCCGCCGCACCCGTCGACACGACGCAGACCTCGGGCAGCCCCGAAGCCATCGCCGACGACATCCGCGAGACCCGCGCCGAGCTGTCCGACACGATCAGCCAGATCGGCGACAAGCTCGACCCCTCGCACCTCGTCGATGGGGCCAAGGAGGCCCTGTTCTCCTCCGCCCGCGACGCCGGGACCTCGATGATCGACCAGGTCAAGTCGAGCTCCGTGCTCGACACGATCAAGGACAACCCGCTCCCGGCCATGGCCGTCGGCTTGTCGGTCGCGTGGTTCCTGTCGAAGATCGGCGAGACCGAGACCGACCGGTACCGCGCCGAGCGGTACCGCGCTACGGGCGACCCGTATTACGCCCCGCGTCCGCGGTATGCCACGGGCTACGGCGACGGCCGCTACCTCGAGGACGACTATCGCGGCGACCGTCGTCCGGTGCGCGCGTTCTCATCGGACGACGCGAGCCTCGCGGACAAGGCGTCCGACGCGCTCGACACAGCCAAAGACAAGGTGGCCGGAGCCGTCGACGCCGTTACCGACAAGGCGTCCGACCTCGGCGACCGGGCTCGCGATGCCGCCTCGAACGTTGGGGACTCCGCGAGCGGCGCTGTGAATCGGATCGGCGACGCCACGCCGAACGTCGGTCGTGACGACGTCCAGCGCTACCAGCGACGCGCCACGTCGTGGCTCGACGGCCAGATGCAGAGCAACCCGCTCGCCGTCGGCGCCGTCGCTCTCGCGGCCGGTGCACTGGTCGGCCTCTCGGTCCCAGAGACCGACGCCGAGCACCGCGCATTCGGCCAACGCGCCGAGACGGCTCGCCGGGAACTCCAGTCGGCCGCTCAGGGAGCGACCCAGCAGGTAACGGCAGCGGCCCAAGAGGTCGCGAATGAGGCGGCTGACAAGGTCGAGTCGGTCGGCAAGGAAGTGGAGGCCAAAGCCAAGTCAGTCGGCGCCGACGCCAAGGACCGCGCCGACTCGGTCGCGGGCACGGCCAAGGGCGACCTCGAGGACGTCAAGGACGAGGTCGCCTCCGAGGCCCGCTCGGCCTCGACGGGAGCATCTTCGGCAGACGTGAGCACCGGTTCGTCGATCGACCTCTCGACGGCGCCAGTCACGCCTCTCGCTGGAACGACGGAGCCCCCCGTGGACCTGGCGACCCCGTCGGAGACCGTCGACCTGACGGACGGCTCGTCCTCGAGGACGTAGCACCCCAAGACCGTCGTTGATCGCCGGGCCGCCCTCGAGGGCGGCCCGGTCTTTTTGCAAACGCGTGTCCCGTCCTCGAGGACGCCGCCCACTGCGCTCGGCCTCGAGGACGACGTCGGTTCGGCTCAGAACGCGACTTGGACGTTGATCAGGACCCTGGTGCGGCCGGGGGCTCCGTCGTCGTCGAGCGGGAGACCGAGGTTGAGTTGCCCGGCGGCGGCTTGCGAGAACGACGTGTTGTAGCCGAGCAGGAGATCGTTGGACCCGTCGAAGTGGTCGAGCCGAGCCAGGACGCGGTGGTCGTCGGCGACGTCGAGGCCGACGGTCCCGTACAGCCCGGTCCGATTGCCCGCAAACCCGCCCGGTCCGTCGACCAGCTCCGAGATGGCTTCGCCCGCGATAAGGAGGGGGCCAACTCGGAGCCGGAGGTCGCCGCCGACGAGAATACGGTCGGGGACTGGTCCGTCCTCGATGGGGCCGCCGTCGGGGAACTCGTAGAC
>NZ_JBARYR010000084.1:0-3558 GCF_049648075.1 Rubrivirga sp.
GGGTGGGCCTGTCCCGCGTCTACCTCAACGTCTACTACATCACCGACGTGGTGGCCGGTTGGCTCGCGGGCACGGCGTGGCTGGTCGCGAGCCTGGCCATCGTCGACGTCGTCGAGCACCGGACGCGCAGCCGGCGCGAGGTCCGCGAGGAACGGCGGCGGCCCGACGACGCGACGCCTCTCGCGTAGGCGTCCTCGAGGGCGAGTGAGCCGCCGGAACGAGAGGAGCAGCCCGTCCACTACGACCTCGAGGTCGGGCAGCAGGCGTGGGGCGATCTCCTCGCACTGGCGTAGCCACGTCCACACGAGGCGCTCGTCCGTCTTCGAGGACCCGATCGGCACGGGCTCGGTCTGGCCTGCGCATGTGCACGAACGCGCCGACCTCGAGGCCGCACCCCCGCGTCTCTGCGCCCGGCCCTCGAGGCCGCGCACCCCGACTCCTCGTCCCGCCTTCGAGGTCCGTCCTCGAGGGCGCTCCGTAGCTTCCAATCACAACTGGATCCCATAGGAAACCTCGATGGCCGGCTACCCACACGACGAGATCGAAACCCGCTGGCAGGCCTGGTGGGCGGAGCACGACGCGTTCCGCCAACTCGGACCGGGCGATGAGGGCTTCGACGGCTCGAAGCCCGGGTTCTACGCCCTCGACATGTTTCCGTACCCGTCCGGCGCGGGGCTCCACGTGGGCCACCCCGAGGGCTACACTGCGACCGACATCGTAGCGCGGTACAAGCGGATGCGTGGGTTCAACGTGCTCCACCCGATGGGATGGGACGCGTTCGGCCTGCCGGCCGAGAACTACGCCATCGAGACGGGGACGCACCCGCGCCTGACGACCGAGAAAAACGTCGCGACGTTCCGGCGACAGCTCCAGCGGTTGGGCTTTAGCTACGACTGGTCGCGCGAGGTCAACACGACCGACCCGGACTACGTGCGCTGGACGCAGTGGATCTTCCTCAAGTTGTACGAGCGGGGGCTGGCCTACGAGGCGTTCGCGCCCGTCAACTGGTGCCCGAACCTGGGCGCGGTGCTGTCGAACGAGGAGGTCGTCAACGGGCGCAGCGAGATCGGCGGGCACCCGGTCGTGCAACTCCCGATGCGCCAGTGGATGCTCAAGATCACCGAGTACGCCGACCGGCTGCTCGACGGCCTGGACGACCTCGATTGGCCCGAGTCGGTCAAGGCGATGCAGCGGAACTGGATCGGCAAGAGCCAGGGCGCCGAGGTCGACTTCCGCGTGTTCGGTCATCCCGAGGACGTGCTGCGCGTCTACACGACACGGCCCGACACGCTCTTCGGAGCCACGTTCATGGTGCTCGCCCCGGAGCACCCCCTCGTTGCCTCGATCACGACCGACGACCGGCGAGCGGACGTCGCGGACTACGTCGATGCCACGTCGCGCAAGACCGACCGCGACCGCCAGGAGCAGAAAACGAAGACCGGCGTGTTCACGGGCGCCCATGCCGTCAATCCGGTGAACGGCCACAAAATCCCGATCTGGATCGCCGACTACGTGCTCGCGACCTACGGGACCGGCGCCATCATGGCCGTTCCGGCCCAGGACCAGCGCGACTGGGACTTCGCCTCCAAGTACGGCCTCCCGATCACGCGAACGGTCCAGCCGCCCGAGGGGTGGGACGGCGAGGCGTACACCGGCGATGGCCCGGCCATCAACTCCGACGCCTCCGGCGGGCCGGTCGCCGACATCGCCCTCGAGGGCGTAAACCTCAACGGCCTCGAGGTCGAGCCGGCCAAGGAACGCGTCATGGCGTGGCTCGAGGACAACGGCGTCGGGCGGCGCCAGACGAACTACAAGCTGCGCGACTGGCTCTTTAGCCGTCAGCGCTACTGGGGCGAGCCGATCCCGCTCGTCCACGTCGACGGCGAGGTGCGCCCGCTACCCGATAGCGAACTGCCCGTCCGCCTCCCCGAGGTTGACAGCTACGAACCGGCTGGGACGGGGGAGAGCCCCCTGGCCGCGATCCCGGAGTGGGTCGAGACGGCGGATCCCGAGACCGGGGAGAAGGCCCTGCGCGAGACCAACACGATGCCCCAGTGGGCCGGCTCGTGCTGGTACTACCTCCGGTTCTTGGACCCGAACAACACCGAGGCGCTCGTCGACCCGGAGGTCGAGAAATATTGGATGCCCGTCGACCTGTACGTCGGCGGGGCCGAGCACGCGGTCCTGCACCTGCTCTACGCCCGGTTCTGGCACAAAGTCCTGTTCGACGCCGGCGTCGTCTCGACGGACGAGCCGTTCCAGAAGCTGGTCAACCAGGGCATGATCCTGGGCGAGGTCGAGTACACGGCGTACAAGCGCGTCGGCGGCGACGAGACGTTCGGCTGGATCTCGGCCGAGCACGCCCTCGAGGCCGAGGACGGGTCGTGGCAGGACGCCCGCGACGGCTCGGTGCTGGCGGCGGTGTCGGTCGAGCCCGGCGACGTCACCAAGCAGGGCGACGGGTTCGTCCTCCAAGCGCACACCGACGTCCGCGTCAATAGCCGCGCGCACAAAATGTCGAAGAGCCGCGGTAACGTGGTCAACCCCGACGACATCGTCGAGGAGTACGGCGCCGACTCGCTCCGGCTCTACGAGATGTTTATGGGGCCGCTCGAGCAGGTCAAGCCCTGGAATACGCGCTCCGTCGACGGCGTCCACCGCTTCCTGGCTCGCGCCTACCGTCTCGTCCTCGACTCCGACACCGGCGAGCGGTCCAGCACCGTCACCGAGGACGAGCCGACGCCCGACCACCTCCGCACGCTCCACGCCACGATCCAGAAGGTGACCGACGACATCGACGGCCTGCGGTTCAACACGGCGATCTCGTCCTTGATGGAGTTCGTCAACGCGGCGACCAAGTGGGACACGGTCCCGGCCTCGATCGCGGAGCCGTTCGTGTTGCTTCTGGCCCCGTTCGCGCCGCACCTCGCCGAGGAGCTGTGGCAGAAGCTCGGCCACGCCGATTCCTTGACCCACGCCGAGTGGCCGGCGTTCGACCCCGAGTTGCTCAAGGCCGACACGGTCGAGATCGCCGTCCAGGTCAACGGCAAGCTCCGCGGCACTGTCGAGGTCGACGCCCAAGCGTCGAAGGACGCCATGATCGAGGCCGCCCGTGCCGAGGAGAACGTGGCGCGCTACCTCGAGGACGGGACCGTCCGCAAGGAGATCGCGGTGCCGGGCCGCTTGGTCAACTTCGTCGTGAGCTGATCTCTACCGAGCTTTTTGCCATGCGCGTCGTCGTCACTGGAGCCACCGGAACCGTCGGGACCGCCGTCCTGAACAAGCTCCTCGCGGACGGCCACGAGGCGGTGGCCGCCGATCGGAGCGGCGGACGTGACTGGAAAGGTGCCTCCGTCCGGTTCGACTTCGAGGACGTCTCGACGCACCGGCCTGCCCTCGAGGGCGCCGACGGGCTGTTTCTGATGCGCCCGCCCTCGCTCGGCGCCGACGCCGTCAACCCGGTCGTCGACGCCGCTCTCGGTGCCGGCGTCGGGCGCGTCGCCTTTTTGTCGGTGCTCGGTGCCGGGCGGAACCCCCTGCTCCCGCACCGGGCGACGG
>NZ_JBARYR010000085.1:0-4275 GCF_049648075.1 Rubrivirga sp.
GGCGTCATCAGCCCGACCGGCCCCTGGTGAATGCCGCCTTCGTTCGGCCCGTCGTAGACCCGCACCGCGATCACGTTGTCGCCCGCGTGGAGCAACCCGGCCTCGATGGGATAGGCCCGCGGGGTCAACCACTCGTCGCCCTCGACGGTTCTGGCCTCGATGTCGCCCGTCCCGCCGATCAGGTTGCCGTTGACGAACGCCTGGTCGAGGTCGTCGATGGCGCCCAGGACCAGGAGGAGGTCTCGATTCGCATCGGCGCCGGTGAGCGTGACGGTCTTGCGGTACCACGCGAACCCGTCGTGGCGACGGTAGCCCTGGCGCTCCCAGACGCCCGGGACCTGGATGGTGTCCCAGTCCTCGTCCTCGAGGTCGGGCGAGGCCCAGCCGAGGTCGTCGCCCGGAGCGAACTGCCACGCGCCGACCAAGTCTGCGACGAAGACGGGACCGGTCGGATTCGGGAGCTGCGTCGTGGCGAGCGCGATCGGTCCGTCCATGATGCCGCCCTCGCGGCCGCCGTCGTAGACCCGCACTGCAATCGTGTTTTCGCCGGGGGCGAGGATCTCCGGCGGGACAGCGTAGACGCGGTAGTCGTAATACCCCGTCTTGTAAACAGGGGGAAACAAGCCCGTGCGGCCGATGCGGACGCCGTTGACGAAGGCCTCGTCGGAGTCGTCGATCTTGCCGAGCAAGAGGTAGAGCGGCTCCGTCGCCGCGCTGGCATCGAGGACGAAGGTGCGGCGGTACCAGGCCGTCCCGTCGTAGCCCTGGTAGCCCTGGTCCTCCCAGATTCCCGGCACGGCGAGCGTGTCCCAGCCGGCCTCGTCGTACCCGGTCGCCCACACCTCGGCGTCGCCGATGCGGAACGCCCAGTCGCCCTCGAGGTCGACGAGCGTCGTCCAGTCCTGCATGTCGGGCTGGGGGACGCCGGTCTCGTCGACCGTCTGCCACGTGTGGGTGTCGCCCTCGAGGACGTCGCCGAGCGCGCCGAACGCCGCGACCGCGACCGTGCGCAGCAGCATGACGATGGCCAAGAGCGCGAGCGCGCCCAGGCCGATGAGCAGGAAGCGGCGGCTCACGGCAAGAACTTGTAGCCGACGCCGTGGACCGTGACGAAGTGGCGAGGCCGAGACGGATCGGGCTCGGCCTTCTGGCGGAGCTTGAGCACGAAGTTGTCGACGGTCCGAGTGGTGGGCGCGACGTCGTCGCCCCAGACCGCGTCCAGCAACTGATCGCGCGTGACGATCTGGCCCGAGTGGGCCGCGAAGTGGCGGAGCACCTCGGCCTCGAGGTGCGTCATTGCGACCGCTTGGCCGTCGACGGCGGCCTCGTAGCTCGACAGGTCCAGACGGAGCCGCCCGACCTCGATGATGTCCGACTCGGCCGGTCCTTCGACACGACGCAGGACCGCGCGGACGCGGGCCATCAACTCGCTCAGCCCGAACGGCTTGGTCACGAAGTCGTCGGCGCCCATTTCGAGCCCTCGAACGGCGTCGACTTCTTGGGACTTCGCCGTCAGCACGATCACGGGTGTCTTTACGCCCGCGGCTCGGGCCTCGCGCAAGACCTCGAAGCCCGAGCGGCGCGGCATCATCACGTCCAAGAGGACCAGGCGGTACGCGTTGGCCGTCATCTTGTCGAGCCCAGCTTGCCCGTCTGGGGCGACCTCGACGGTGTACCCCTCGAACTCGAGGTTGTCGCGGAGCCCTTCGCGCATGGCCGGCTCGTCCTCGACGATGAGAATGGGGAGGTCAGGCATCGGTGGGGAGGGAGAGGTGAAACACGGTCCCGCCGCCGTCGCGCGCCGTCGCGGTGACCGAACCGTTGTGGGAGACCGCGACGCGCTGGACGAGCGCCAGGCCCAGGCCGGTGCCTTTGGCCGTGTGGACGAGCCCGTCGTCGCTCTCAGGCTGAAGTCGGACGAACGGCTCAAACACGCGCTCGAGGTCGGCCGTGTCGATGCCCGATCCGCGGTCGGCGACCTCGAGGACGACGGCTTTTTCCGTCGCACGCGTCGCGACCTCGACGGCCCCGCCGCCGTACTTGACGGCGTTGTCGATCAGGTTGACCAAGGCTTCGCTGAGCAGGTCGCGGTCGCCGGCGACGGTCGGGACGTCCTCGAGATCGACCTCGAGGGTGCCGCCGTCGCGCTCGACGACGGGCCGGTAGCGGTCGGCGATCTCGGCGGCGATCTCGGACACGTCGACCGGGCTCCTGTCGACGGTCGCCGTGCCCCGCTCGAACCGGTTGTACTGGAGCACGTTGCCGACCAAGCGGCTCAGCCGCTCGGACTCGGCAACGAGCGTGTCGTAGTAGCGCGGACGTTTCGCCTCGGGGACGCGGCCCTGCTGGAGCGACTCGGCGTACATGCGGATCAAGGCGAGCGGTGTGCGGAGTTCGTGGCTCACGTTCGAGACGAAGTCCTCCCGCAGCCGGGCGACCTCGATCTCGCGCCGGACGCCGCGCCACACCAACAGCGCACCGACGCCGAGCCCGGCCGTCACGCCACCGATTAGAAGCAAGCTCTGCCACAGCCGCCGCCGCATCGACGCTTCCGCGGAGGCGCCCTCGGGACGAATGCCGGCGACGTGACCGGGAAGGAGCCAGAGCCCCGCCTCGTGCTCGACGTTGACGCGAGCAAACCCCGGCGTCGACGCGACAGGCGAAGGGTCGTCCTCCCGGAAGATGCCGAACGCGACGCTGCCTCTCAGTTGATCTCGCAGCGTCGGTAACACGGCCGTGTCCAGCAGATCGTCGGGCTCAACGATCATCGCGAGCAAACGGGGCGGGGCGTCGGGCGCCACGCCGTCGGCAGCGAACGTGAGCGCGAGCGTCCCGTCCTCGAGGGCGACCGGCTCGATCTTGCGGTATCCCACCTGGTGCTGGGCCAGGAGTCGCTGGGCGACGGCCTCGGGAACCGGAGGCGGCGCCTCGTCGCCGGACCACTGAACGGGCGTCCCAGTCGAGTCGGCCTCGAGGACGGACCGGACGGCGGGCGTGTCCTGCAGGAACCTCGTCGCGTCGTCGGGGCTGGCGCCAGACCGTGCCAGGCGGTCGGCCCAGACCGAGGCCGTGTCCCACGAGTTCTGATTGACCCAGAACAGGAGGCCCTCGAGTTGCTCGTTCCGCAAGTCGGCGAGCTGCCGTTCGCTCTCGCTCTGGACGAAGATCTGCATCGCCGCGAACGCCAGCGCGGGCACGAGCGCGAGCGCGAACAAGGCCCCGGCCAAGCGACCGAGCGACGATGGGAGGGGGGGGGACACGCTGCGAAGCTAGATGAGGCGCCGCGCACGCTCGTCAGAGCGGACTCACGAGATGTCATCAGATGTCACCAGCGCGCTCCGAATCTCGCTTTGTGGCGCCATTCGGCCGCCCTCGAGGTCGGATCTTCCCCACGTCCCGCCTCCGACCTCGATGATCGCCCTCGTCCAACGCGTCTCCGCCGCCGCCGTCCACGTCGAGGGCGAACTCGTTGGCGAGGTCGGACGCGGCCTGCTGGTCCTGCTCGGCGTCCTCGAGGGCGACACTCGCGTCGAGGGCGAGTGGCTGGCCGACAAGCTCGCCCGGCTCCGCGTCTTCCCCGACGACGACGGAAAGATGAACCGGTCGGTCCAGGACGTCGAGGGCGGGGCATTGGTCGTAAGCCAGTTCACTCTCGCGGGCGACGTGCGAAAGGGGACCCGGCCGAGCTACGCGCGTGCCGCCCGCCCCGAGGCCGCGGAGCCGCTGTACCAAGCCTTCGCCTCCTCGCTTTTAGATCACCTCGGCGGCCGCGTTCAAACTGGCCGGTTCGGGGCCTCGATGCAGGTGTCGCTCGTGAACGACGGCCCGGTGACGTTGTGGATCGAGCGCGAACCCCGCTGACCGTCCTTGAGGACGGACGCCATCGAGGACGAGGCGATATTGGCACGACCCACCGCCCGACCCTGATGTACCGACTCCTCGCCCTGCTCGCGCTCCTCCCAACATTGGCCGCGGCCCAAACGTCGTACGTCGCGACGAACGCGACCGTCTACACCGTCGACGAGTCGATGCCAGTCGCGGAGGCGTTCGCGGTCGAGGACGGGCGGTTCGTCGCCGTCGGGAGCGCCGAGGCCGTCCTCGAGGACTATCCCGAGTGGCCGCGTGTCGACCTTGAGGGCCAGACGGTGATCCCCGGGCTGATCGACGCGCACGCGCACTTGCTGGGGCTGGGCGAGGCCTTGCTCTCGGCAGACCTGATCGGGTCGACCTCGAAGGCCGACATCGTCGCGCGGCTGGTCGCGTTCGCCCAAGATC
>NZ_JBARYR010000086.1:0-5233 GCF_049648075.1 Rubrivirga sp.
GCTCCAGGACGCCGAGCGACAGCGCGTTGTTGGGCTGGTCGCCGGCCCGGTACGCGACGGGCGTGCCGACCTCGAGGCCGAGGGCGAGCGCAGCGGCAGCGGTGAGCCGACCCTGGACGCCGAACGTCGGGACGCGCTCAGGGACGAGGTCCGCATCCAAGCCGTAGTGGTCCAAGACCTCGGTCGCGAGCCGGTCCTCGCGCATGTGCCACAGGACGGCCTCGCTCAGACCCGACGCCGTCGTGCGGGCGTCGCCGGTCATGCGATACGCGAGCCAATCGCCGGGCAGCATGGCGTGGCGAGCGGCGGCGTAGACCTCGGGCTCGTTCTCCCGGACCCAGGCCAGCTTCGAGGCCGTAAAGTTGCCGGGGCTGTTGAGGAAGTCGCGCAGGCACCGCCTCTCCCCCATCTCGCGGAACGCCTCGGCCCCGAGCCTCGCCGCGCGTCCGTCGCACCAGATGATCGACGGGCGGAGCGGCGCGTCGTCGCCGCCGGTCAGCACGAGCCCGTGCATCTGGTACGAGATCCCGATCCCACCGACGGCGGCGGCCTCGAGGTCGGCGTCCTCGAGGACGAGACGGACGGCGCGCTGGGTGTGGGTCCACCACGTCTCGGGGTCCTGCTCGGCCCAGCCGGGATGCGGCGCGTCGATGGTCATCTCGGAGGATGCTGGCGACTGCGCCGAGCCGAGCGCGCGGCCCGTCTCCGAGTCCGCGAGCGCGGCCTTGACGGACGAGCTCCCCAGGTCGATACCGAGCAGGATCATGCCGTGTCCGTCCTCGAAGGCGTTGCGAGCGAGAGGGTCAGGGTATTGACGCGGTACGAGCAGGGCAAGGCCTCGGCTTGCTAACCTGCGACCGCCTCCACTCCGCGCACCATGCCTCGCTATCAGCCCCAGCCCTCGGACCGGTTCACGTTCGGCCTGTGGACCGTCGGCCACGTCGGCCGCGACCCGTTCGGCGAGCCCACTCGAGACGCCCTCTCCCCGCCCGACATCGTCCGCCTCGTGGCCGAGGAGGGGGCGATGGGCGTCAACCTCCACGACAACGATTTGGTCCCGATCGACGCGAGCCCAGCCGAGCGCGACCGTATCGTGCGCGACTTCACGGCCGCCCTCGATGAGACCGGGCTCGCGGTCCCGATGGCGACGACGAACCTGTTCTCGGACCCGGCCTTCCGCGACGGCGCGTTCACCAACCCCGACCCCGCCGTGAGGGCGTTCGCGCTCCAGAAGACGATGGGCGCCATCGACCTGGGCGTCGAGCTCGGGGCCGAGACCTACGTGTTCTGGGGCGGCCGCGAGGGGACCGAGGCCGACGCCGGTCGCGATCCGCTGGACGGGCTCGAGTGGTTCCGCGAGGCGCTCAACTACCTGCTCGCCTACTGCGCCGACAGCGACTACGACCTGCGCTTCGCCTTGGAGCCGAAGCCGAACGAGCCGAGGGGCGACATCTTCCTGCCGACTGTCGGGTCGATGCTGGCGTTCATCGAGACCCTCGACGACCCAAGCCGCGTCGGCGTCAACCCCGAAGTCGCGCACGAGACGATGGCGGGCCTCAACTTCACCCACGCCGTGGCCCAGGCGTGGGGCGCGGGCAAGCTGTTCCACATCGACCTCAACGACCAGAACCCGGGCCGCTACGACCAGGACTTCCGGTTCGGCGCGCACAACCCGAAGGCCGCGTTCCACCTGGTCCGTTTCCTCGAGGGCGTCGGCTACGACGGGCCACTGCACTTCGACGCTCACGCGTACCGGACGAGCGACGCCCAAGACGTCAAGGCGTTCGCGGAGGGTTGCATGCGGACCTACTTGATCTTGAAGGAGAAGGCGGAGCAGTTCGCGCAGGATGACGAGATCCAGACCCTGCTCGCTGAGGTGACCGGCACCGACGATCCCGGGGGCGCGGGCTTGGCCGGCCCGTACTCGACGGACGGCGCGGCGGCGCTCCGCGCGCACGACTTCGACCGAGCAGCGCTGGGCCGTCGGGGACGGCCGTACGAGCGGCTCGACCAGCTCACCACCGACCTCCTCCTCGGCGTACGGTAACGCCCGGCCTCGAGGCGCACGCGGGCCACCTCGGGGACCTACACTCGCGCGCGCCACGTCGTGCATTCGAGCGCGCCACGTCGTGCATTCGAGCGCGCTACGTCGTGACCGAGAACGCCCGCGTCTGGGCGGCAGCGGACACGCTCCGCGCAGACGACAGCTTCGAGGTCGGAGGGTCGATGACTGAACGCCTCGCTCCGCGACGAGTATGAGATCAGCGGACCCGCGCTCGTCGAGATCGCCCTCGAGGGCGGCGCGTTGGGCGCGCGACTGACCGGCGCCGGCTTCGGCGGCTGTGTCGTCGCCCTGGCCGAGCCGGACCATGCCGATGCGCTCGCTGCCACCATCGCCGAGGCATATCGCAAACGCACCGCCCTCGAGGGCGCGACCTTCGTAGTCCGCGACAACCACCAAGCCTCCGTCGAGAGAGCGACCGCATGATCGAGCCCGGCCAGTACACCATCGGCGGACAGCGCTACGACGTCGTCGACCTCGAGGGCGGCGGGCTGCGCGCCCACGTTTGCACCCTGGGCGCCACCCTCGTGGGGCTGTGGGCGCCCAGCGCCCGCAACGGCGTCGCCGACGTGACGCTGGGCTACGACCGCATCGAGGACTACCTCCAAGACGCGGCCTACCTCGGCGCCGCCATTGGGCCGGTCGCCGGACGCATTCAGGGCGCCGCCTTCGAGGTCGACGGCGAGACGCACGACCTCGAGGCGAACGACGGCGACAACACGCTCCACAGCGGCCCGACGGGGCTCCACCGCCAGATCTGGCGCGTCGAGCAGCACGCCATCAACTACGTCACCTTAGCCGCCACCCACCCGGACGGCGCCGGCGGGTTTCCTGCGACCCTCGAGGTCCGGCTCACGCTCTCCCTCGTCCCGTCCGGCCGCGGCGGCGCGCTGCGCCTCGACTGGCTCGCGAGCACGTCCGCGCCGACGCCGGTCGCGCCGACCTACCACGCCTACTGGAACCTGAACGGCCACGACGCCGGCACCGTCCTGGACCACGTCGTCCAGTCCGACGCGGATCGCGTGGCCGTCCTCGAGGACGGCATGACGACGACCGGAGAGACGGCCCCCGTCGAGGGAACTCCGTTCGACGTGCGTACGCCAACCCGGCTGCGCGACCTCGAGGGCGCGGACCACCCCCAGATCGAGGTCGGCGACGGGGTCGACCACGACTGGCTCGTGCCGCCCGGGGGCCGGCAGGCGCCGATGCGACGCATGATGAGCGTGTGGTCGCACCAGCGCCGCCTCGACGTGTGGAGCACCGAGCCGGGCATCCACCTCTACACCGGCGGCACGCTCGAGGCGCTGGGCAAGGGGCGGACGCCGTACCGCGCGCACAGCGGGTTCGCCCTCGAGGCCCCGCCTCCGCCCGACGCCCAGCGCTGGCCCGGCTTTCCCGACACGATCCTCCGGCCCGGCGAGACGTTCCAGTCGAGGACCGAGTACGTGTTCTCGTGAGGCTCGTCGTCCCGGTGGGCGGCCGGGGTACGCGCTTGCGACCTCTCTCCCACACGACGCCCAAGGCGCTCCTTCCCGTCGTCGGGACGCCGGCCATCGCGCGGACGCCTCGTCCGCCGCTGCGTCGCCGCGTGCCGTCCTCGAGGCCAACGGCTCTCGCCGCTCGACGGCTGAGCGCGGTACCTCCGCTCGAGGCTACGCGGCGACGGTCTCGAGCTGCGTGCGGATCGAGAGCATCGCCTTGCCCAGAATCTGGGACACGCGCGCCTCGCTGACCTCGAACACGGACCCGATCTGGCGCAGCGTCAGCCCATCGTCGTAGTACATCCCGATCATCGCCCGCGTCCGCTGGGGCAGGCCCTCGATGACCGTCCGCACGCGGCCGACGGTGTGGTCGCGGTCGGCGTCGGAGAACCCGCTGCCGGCATTCGCGTCCGGGACCAGGTCGTGCAAGACGGACCCGTCCATGTCGCCGACCGGCGCGTCGAGGGAGAGCGAGAACCGCATCTGGGCCTCGGCCATCAAGCGGTCGTACGCGTCGAGGTCGATGCCCATCCGGTCCGCGACGTCGCGGTCGGCAGGCTCCGCGCCGAGCTCTTGGCGAAGGGTCTCCGTGATCCGACCGGACTCGGCCACTCGGCGGCGCTTGTCGAGCGACAACACGTCGAGCGAGCGGAGGTAATCAATGACCGATCCACGCACCCGGAGGTAGGCGTAGGTCATGAACGCCGCGCCGTTGTCCGGGTCGTAGGCGTCGAGGGCCTCGACCAAGCCGATCAAGCCCGCGCCCTCGAGGTCTTCTGAGCTCGCGAGCGGGTGGTCGGGGGCTGTCACCTTGCCCAGGATGGACCGGACGAGGGGGACGCCGGCCAAGACGGCCGCCTCGCGGTTCAAAGGCGTCGGGTCAGCGACGTAGCGCTCGACGAGGTTTTGGAGGTCTGGGCGTGCCACGGTCAGTCGGAGGTCGAGGGCTCAGGGATGGGCGTCGGAGTCGGCTTCGGCGGGGGAGCCATCAGGTGTCGCAGGGCGGCCACGCCGAGGGTGAGCGCGCCGTAGGCCACCAAGGCCACGCCACCCGAGACGGCGAGGTCGGACGGGCCGGGGGTGCCACGACCGAGCAGGACCAAGAGTCCAGCCAGAAGGGCGGCGGTGCGGGCGGTCCCATGTGTCATGGTGCGGGAGCGACCAGCGATCCGAGGTTGGCGACGAGTCCATCGAAGGAGGCCCGCAACCCAGGAGACCGCTCGATGGCCAGGGCCTGGTCTCGGACCGCGCCCCGGACGTGGGCGTCGTACGGGACGTAGCCGACTGGGACCGGCGCCTGGCCGAGAAACTGCTCAGCGAGAGCCCCGAAGCGCTCGGTCGTCTGCGCCGCATCGGCGTCGGTGTCGGCCGCGTTGACGAGGCAGAGGAACGGGTACGACGGCTCCTGCTGCCAGACCGTCTTGACGAGCGTGTAGGCGCCTCGGACGGAGGTCGGCTCGCCGACCAGGACCAGGAGCGCGGCGTCGGCGCGGTCGAGCGCCCAGCGGACCTCGGCGCCCATGCCGGACGGCGCGTCGATCACGACCACGTCGTGCAGGTGGGACGCGATCTGGACGGCCTCGTCAAGAGTGGCGCGGACGTCGCCCTCGAGGACGCCGTCGGGGGCCGTGCCCGCCGTGACGAGCGTGGCGCCGCAGGCCGTCGCGTGGAAGGCCCGGTCGAGCGGGAC
>NZ_JBARYR010000087.1:0-2780 GCF_049648075.1 Rubrivirga sp.
GCCACCAGCCGCCCGCCCGCGTCGAGCCGCCGGAGGGCCTGGAACACGTGGTCGGTCCCGACGGTCGGGACTCGGCGGCTCCCGAGACGCCCGGCGGTCTGCGAGAACGGGGGGTTCATTAAGACCACGTCGGCCCGGACGGACGGCGGGAGGATGGCGTCGAGGTGGTCGGCGTTCTCGCGCGTGAGCGTTGCCGGGTCCTGGCCCGCTTCGGCCAGAAGCACCGCCAGCAGGTCCGCCCGGCGACCCGAGAGCTCGTTGGCGTGGACCGTGGCGCCAGAGGCGAGCGCGAAGGCGCAGAGCGCGCCGGTGCCAGCGGAGGGCTCCAGCACGCGGGACCCCTCCCCTACCCCGCTCACCCAGGCGCAGAGGCCTGCGTAGGCGGCGGGCGTCGAGAACTGCTGGTAGTCGTTCTGCTCCGCCGTCCGGCGCGTCTGGCTGGGCAGGAGCGCCGAGAGGCGCTCGACCTCGGCGAGCGCCTCGCGGACGCCAGAGGCCTCTGGCGGTAGGCATCCGACGGTGCGGAGCAGGTGGAGGTGGAGCCCGAGCTCGGCGGCGTCGTAGGCGTCGCGGGGCGTGAAGGCGCCCTCGGCGAGCGTGCCCCTGTAGGCGTCGGCCGCGAGCGCGAACAGGTCGCCGGACGCAAGGGCCTGCGAGTCTCGGACGTGAGCCTCGACCTCGCGAGCGAGGCGCTGGGCTGATCCCTGATTCGTGGTCGTGCAAGAGAATGTCATGGGTTCAAAGGGTGGTTCAGGACCGGAAGCGGTGACGACGGCGCGTCACAGGGGGTCGCGCCATCGGCCCCGCTGGCGGTGAGTTCGGCTCGCTCCGGGCAATTTTCTGATGCTCGCTTGCCGCGCTCTACGTCTCTGTCAGCATTGGACTTGGCGATAGCTGCCCTGTCCTTCAAGGCCGATGCCGCCGCAGTTTCTCGGCCTTCCGGGATCAGAGTTGCTACCCGTAGGTGTAAACTGACAGCGACCCTGTCACAGCCTTCCTACCGTGCTCTATCCCCGCCAAACCGAACTCCTCGGACTCATCCACGAGGCCATCCGCCGAAAGGGCTCCGTCCCGAACGGCCGCGAGCTCGCGGGCCGGATGGGGCTCGCCAATGTGTCGGCCGTCTACGCCCACCTCCGCAAGCTGGAGGCAGCGGGCTTCGTCGCGCTCACGTCGGGCGGCCGAGGCGTCCCGCTTCAGATCGAGTTGACGGAGAAAGGCGAGCAGCACGGCCGCGCCCGCCCCTGGCCCCGACTCGGCACGATCCCGGCCGGGCCGATCACCGACGTGTCCCAGCAGGCCGACGAGTTCGTGACGACGCTCCCCGACCTCGTCCCTCAGATGCGGCCGGGCGACTACCTCCTCGACGTCGAGGGGTTCTCGATGCAGGGGGTCGGCATCGTCCCCGGCATGACGCTCGTGATGCGCCCCGACGTCGTCCCGACCGATACCGACGTGTGCTCGGTCTACGTCGAGGGCGAGGGGAACACGCTCAAACACGTCTTCTGCGACGGCTCCTACGTCCGGCTCGTCGCGGCCAACCCCGAGTTCCCCGAGCAACGGGTGCCTGCGCGGGCGGTCCGCATCCAGGGCGTCGCCGTCGCCTCGCTCGCTGTCCAGTCGTTTCGCTAGCTCGCACTCTTTCCCGTCCCACCACCGCCCCACGATGACCGTCAAGTCCCCTTCCCCCATCCGCACCGTGGCCGACGCCGAGCGCGCCGTCTACGCCGACCTCCGCATGATCGCCCGGAGGCTTCGCTCGCGAGAGAGTCCGGGGATCACGCTCGCCACGACGGGCCTCGTCCACGAGGCGTACCTCGCGCTCCAGCGCGAGTCCACCCGCGAGATCAGCGACATCGGCCAGGGCGCGAGCGTCCCACTCGGCCTCTACGCCCGCGCCATGCGCAACATCCTCGTGAGCGCGGCCCGGAAGCGGGGGGCCGATAAACGCGGCGGGGGAGTCGCGACGGTTCCCATCAACGACCACGACGTGCGGGCGGGCGCAGACCCGGCCGGAGTCGAGGGATGGATGCACCTCGCCGTCGATCTCGACCAGGCGATGGACCGGCTCCAGCGCGCCGGGGAGCGGCTCCACCGCGTCGTCGAGCTCAAGTTCTTCGCGGGGCTCGAGATCACCGAGATCGCGACCCTCACGGGGACGAGCCCGGCGACCGTGAAACGGGACTGGGAGAAGGCCCGCGCGCTCCTCTACACCTACGTCGCGGAGGGCGATCCGTCCGAGAGCGCCTGCTCCCAAGCGTCATGAGCACACTCCCCGCCTCCAGCCCGGACGGTGGGGAGACCGCCGACGGGCAACCCGAGACCGCATACGGCGCTGCTGGCGGCACGTCTGTGCGCGAGCGCTTGCAGACAGCATTGGAGGGAGACCCCATCTCAGCGACGATCCGCGCTGATGGGGTTCTGCTCGACCTCTTACTCGACGCTGGACCGACCGACCGACGTCACGCCGTCGGCCTCGTCCGCGAGCAGGCCCCGGAGTACGCCGCGCGCGCCGAGGTGCTGGCCCGTGCTCTCGACGTGGCACCAGAGGCCGACTTCCTCTCCCAACCAGCGGCCGAGACGTTCGCGGCCCACGTCGCCGACCCCGCGCTCGCCTCTGGCGACGCGGTCGGCGCCTACCAGATCGTCAGGGAGCTGGGACGCGGCGGGATGGGCGTCGTCTACCTCGCCGAGCGCCCCGACGTGGGGCTCCGAGCCGCGGTCAAGGTGCTCGCCGGTCCCGTCGCCGACAACGACGCGCTCGACCCCGACCTCGAACG
>NZ_JBARYR010000088.1:0-3639 GCF_049648075.1 Rubrivirga sp.
ACGCTCGCCCTGGTCCGAGGTGGCAAAGCCGTCGCCGCGATGTCCGGCCGCGACTTCGCGACGCCCGACGACCTGCGGACGGTCGTTGCTCCGGTCTTGCGCCACCGCGTCCTGCTCACGCCCGAGCGCGAGATCGAGGGCGTCCGGCCGGAGTCGGTGCTGCGGCGGATCGTGGAGGAGATCGAGGTGCCGCGGTGAGCGGGGCAAGGGGCGGACCCGTGTCGGCGTCCTCGAGGTCGGCTACAGCTACGAATGAGGCCGCGTCCTCGAGGTCGGATGCGTCGTCCTCGAGGACGGGCCAAGTGGGCGTGGCGCTGTGGAATCCGTTTCGGGACGTGTTCCTGACGGCTCGGCCGTTCTGGATCCTGCTGGGTTTGGCCGTGGGGTTCGTCGTCGCGTTCTTCTGGCCTCCGCTGCTGCCGGTGCTTCAAGTCGCCGCGCTGGCGTTCGCGGTCTCGGTCGTGGCCGACGTCGTGCTGCTGTGGGGCTCCGGTGGCGTCCTCGAGGGCGAGCGCGTCGTCCCGGACAAGCTGTCGCTCGGCGACGACAACCCCGTCGAGGTCGAGGTCGCGAGCACCTACGGCGTCCGCATCCGGGCGCGCGTCATCGACGAGGTGCCGGTCCAGTTCCAGCACCGCTCGGACGGTCGCGTGCTGCCCCTGCCGCCTCGAGGACGAGACGGGTTCGTCTACACCTTGCGCCCGACGCTCCGCGGCGCCTACGCGTTCGGCCGGCTCTTGGCCTACGCCTCGACGCCGCTCGGCCTGGTCGCGCGCCGCTTCGAGGTCGAGGGCGGGGGAGAGGCGGCCGTCTACCCGTCGATCATCCAGATGCGCCGGTTCGCGTTCCTCGCTGAGCAGAACCGGCTTCGAGAGGTCGGCATCAAGAAGGTGCGCCGTCGCGGCCGGACGATGGAGTTCGACCAGATCCGCGACTACGTCCCGGGCGACGACCGCCGCGCGGTCAACTGGAAGGCCACGGCGCGGCGGAGCGTCCATCAAACGCGGCTGATGGTCAACACCTACCAAGACGAGCGCGAGCAGCCCGTCGTGGTCGCCCTCGACATGGGCCGCGCGATGCGGTCGCCGTTCGAGAGCCTGACGCTCTTGGACCACGCGATCAACGCGTCCCTCGTGGTCCTCAACACGGCGCTGCAAACGCAAGACCGCGCCGGGCTCGTCGCGTTCGACCGCGAGGTCCAGACCGTGATCCGACCCGACCGGAAGAGAGGCCAACTCGGGACTCTCCTCGACGCGCTCTACCGGCTCGATCCGGGCTACCAGGACCCGTCGTTCGAGGACCTGTACGCGGCCGTCCGGTCCCGCCTCCGGCAGCGGGGTCTGATGCTGCTGATGACCAACTTCGACACGGTCGCCGGTCTGGAGCGCCAGCTTCCGTACCTCCGCCAGATCGCGCGCGCGCACCGCCTGGTCGTGGTCCTGTTCGAGAACACGGGCATCCGCGACCTCCTGACCTCGAGGTCGGACCGCCTCGAGGACGTGTACGTCAGGTCGACGGCGCGAGCGCTCGCCCAGGAGAAGCGCGAGATCGCGCGGACGCTGGAGCGCCACGGCATCGGCGTGGTCCTGACGACGCCGGAGCACCTGACGCCGGACGCGGTCAACCGCTACCTCGAGCTCAAGAGCCAGGGGACGTTCTGAGGGATGGGGGATGGGGGATGGGGGATGGGGGATGGGGGATGGGCGGGCGCGTCCTCGAGGTCGCGGAATGGTTCCCCGTCCTCGACGAGGCGTCCCGCCCGTAGCGCCGCTGATCCGACAGGGTCTTTAAGCCGGTTCCGATGCCGAAGTGTCACGATGACCTCGCACTTCCACTCGTCATCCCCGCGGCGGCGCTGGTAGAGGGGGGCACGACGAGCGGTCTCCACGTCTTCAACCCCGTCATCCCCGCGAAGGCTGGGATCCAGAGTGGCGAGCGTCGATGTGCCCTGACGCCCTGGATTCCCGCCTGCGCGGGAATGACGGTTTGGGCGCTTCGAGGTTCGACATCATCACGTAGTGAACCCGTTATCCTGCAAGGAGTGGCGCCGAGCGCCCTCGAGGTCGGCACGTGCGCAACTGTTGCAGTCCAGTTCGTCTTCGTCCTCGAGGCCATACCCCGGCACCCGGTCACGGCTCGCGCGTTGGCCGCCCATGACCGACACCGACCGCACCGAGACCACGTCCGGCCTCGAGATCCCGCCCGTCGCCACCGCCGACAGCCTGCCGCCCGACCTCGAAGACCGGCTCGGCGAGCCCGGCCAGTTTCCGTTCACCCGGGGCGTCTACCCCGAGATGTACCGGACGCGGCTGTGGACCATGCGCCAGTACGCCGGCTTCTCAACGGCCGAGGCCTCGAACGAGCGCTACCACGCGCTTTTGGCCGCCGGCGCGCGCGGCCTCAGCGTCGCCTTCGACCTGCCGACCCAGATCGGCTACGACCCCGACGATCCCATCGCCGAGGGCGAGGTCGGGAAGGTGGGCGTGAGCATCGCGTCCATCGAGGACATGCGTCGGCTGTTCGACGGGATCGCCCTCGAGGACGTCACGACCTCGATGACCATCAACGCGACGGCCCCGATCCTGCTGGCCCTCTACGTGGCCGTTGCCAAGGAGCAGGGCGCCGACCCCGAGAAGCTCGGCGGGACGATCCAGAACGACATCCTGAAGGAGTACGCCGCGCGCGGAACGTACATCTACCCGCCGCGGCCCTCGATGCGGTTCATCACCGACACGTTCGCGTGGTGCGCCCAACACACGCCGCGCTGGAATACGATCTCGATCAGCGGCTACCACATCCGCGAGGCCGGCGCGACGGCCGCCGAAGAGCTCGCGTTCACGCTCGCCGACGGGATCGCCTACGTCGAGGCCGCCCTCGAGGCCGGACTCGACGTTGACACATTTGGGAAGCGGCTTTCTTTTTTCTTCAACGCGCACAACGACTTCTTCGAGGAGGTCGCCAAGTTCCGGGCGGCGCGGAAGCTGTGGGCCGAGATCATGCGCGACCGGTTCGGCGCGACCGAGCCGAAGGCCATGATGCTGCGGTTCCACACCCAGACGGCGGGCTCTACGCTGGCCGCGCAGCAGCCCCTCGTCAACGTGCCGCGCGTGACGATCCAGGCGCTCGCTGCCGTCCTGGGCGGCACCCAGTCGCTCCACACGAACGGCTACGACGAGGCCCTGGCGCTCCCCACCGAGGCCGCCGCCACGTTGGCGCTCCGCACCCAGCAGGTGATCGGATTCGAGTCCGGCGTGACCGGGTCCGTCGACCCGCTCGCCGGCTCGTACCTCGTCGAGAAGCTGACGGCCGACCTCGAGGCCGAGGCGCGGCGCCTGATCGCGGAGGTCGACGCGCTCGGCGGTGCGGTCGCGGCCATCGAGGAGGGGTACGTCCAGGACCGGATCGCGCGGTCGGCGTACCTCGCCCAGCAGGCGATCGAGTCGGGCGAGGCCGTCGTGGTCGGCGTCAACCGGTTCGAGTCCGACGGCGACGACGCGTCGATCGACCTGCTCCGAGTCTCGGACGAGGTCCGCGAGCAGCAAGTCGAGCGGGTCTGGGCCCTGCGCGAGTCCCGCGACGCCGGGCGCTGGTCGTCCTCGATGGACGGCCTCGAGAGCGCGGCCCGGTCGACGGAGAACC
>NZ_JBARYR010000089.1:0-1669 GCF_049648075.1 Rubrivirga sp.
GTCCGAGTCACGTCGGCGATCCGGACCCGGCTGCAGGCGACGCTCCGCGACCTCTTCCCGGACTACGACCGGCCCGTCGCGTTCACGTTCTCCAAGACGGGTCGAGTGCTACTCCGCGAGGGGCTGCTGTGCCCGCACCGGCTGGCCAAGCTGGGACAGACTCGACTGCTGGCGATGCTCCGGCGCCGCGTGCCGGGCGTCAAGACCGTGACCGGCGAGCGGCTCGTCACTGCGGCGACCGCGTCGGTCCGATCCGCGCCTCCGCCGGCCGTGGCCTCGGTCCTCAGCGACCGGCTCGCGGTGCTCGTGGCCGAACTCGAGATCCACGAAGGGCACGCAGCGGCGCTGAAAGCCCAGATCGAAGCGCTCGGCGAGACGCTCAAGGCGCGTGACCAGCTTCCGCCTATCGACGAGGCCGTTTCCGGCATCACGCTCTTCAATCTGGCGCGACTGGTGGGTCAGACCGGCCCGCTGGGCGACTTCGCGAGCAAGCGTCAGCTCTTGCGCTACGCTGGGATGAATCTTCGCGAGCGCGAGAGCGGCAAGTACAAAGGCCAGACGCGGCTGAGCAAGAAGGGGCGACCGATGCTGCGCAAAGTGCTCGGCCAGGCGGTCTTCCCGGTGCTCCGCGGCGACCGCCTGCTCGGGGTGCGCTACGCTGAGCGGCGGGAGCGGATGGTGGAGCAGAAAGCGAGAGTCGCCGCGATGCGCAAGCTGCTCGTCGCTGTCTGGGGCGCCCACCGCAGCGCAGGCGCTTTCGACCCGGCCCGGGTCCACATCTGCCAGAGCCAGTATGGGCGAAGTCCTTCGCCCGCGCTCGCCGCCTAGCCCACTACTTCCGACCGCTGGGACATCGTCCCGCCCCCCCCTGCCGCCGAGAGGACCGACAACCGCCTGTCAAGCCTCGTAGATCTGATCTGCTGAGAGCTTCGCCATGCACCATCGAGCGCCCCGACTCGTCGGGAGCAGCTCGTCCCTCGGCGGCGCCCTCCGCCTCGCAGAGCCCATAAGGGACGTTCCTCGTCGCTCCACGCCCCGGCGTCGGAGACGACCGATCCCGGCCAGCATGGCTCGCGACCGACCGGGGTGACGCGCTCCATGCTCGTCCGCCGCACCCCAGCGGCGGGCTAGGGACGCCGCGTCTCACCCGCCACCTCGTTCGGCTCCTCACGTCCGCCCTGCTCGAATTGACCGGAATCGCTGTCGACCCCTTGACTTCCGCCTAATACCAGCGGCGGGTTACACAGCCCCGACCGCCGGAGCCTCGACACGCAGACCTCCCGGTCCCGCAGCCACGACCAGAGAGCCGACCGACGAGACCACGGCAACGGCCCCTCCGAGTTGCGCAGCCGCGTGGGTCGTCGTAACCGCGATCGGTCGCATCCCCGCGCGTCGCGCGGCCTCGACCCCTGCGGGCGCGTCCTCCACGACGACACACCGGGCCGGGTCTACTCCTAGACGCGACGCCGCGAGGAGGTACGCCTCCGGGTCCGGTTTCCCGCGCGAGACGTCCTCGGCGGTGACGAGAACGGCGGGCGTAGGCAGATCGGCGAAATCGAGCCGGGTCTGAGCCGTCAACGCCGTCCCGCTCGTGGCGACGGCCCAGGCCCCTGGCGCAAGGGAGCGGACGAGGGCGGCGGCCCCATCGTAAACCCGGAGCCCGTCGGTG
>NZ_JBARYR010000090.1:0-8634 GCF_049648075.1 Rubrivirga sp.
CTCCTCGCGGTCGAGAACGACTCGTGGCTCGAGACCGACGAGGCTCCGCTCACGGAGTCCGCGTTCCGCGCCCGTCTCGGCCTCGAGGTCGTGTTCGAAGACGGTGACTTGTTCTGGGGCCACGCCACCTTCGTCACGATGGACCATGCGCTCGGGTTGGGGGGCATCGAGATCTTCGGCTAGACCTCCTCTCAGCCAGCCGGTAGGAGCTGTCCGACTTCGCTGTTGGACATGGGCTCCGGCCCTCGTCGCGGGCCGAACCGTCATCGCCGCACGGCGTCTCGTTGCGATCAACTAAGGCGAGCGCCCTCGAACGGCTCGCGCCGACCTCGAGGACGCACACCGGCCTCCGCTCCGGCTTGGTTGCCGTGAAGCAATACTCTCCAGAGCGTGAGAGCGTTGAGTTGCTCCTTCACATTCTCGAGACGAAATGCTCTTCTGGAGACAGCTCGCGGTCCTCTTCCTGCTCGCAACGACTCCTCTGGCTTCTGCCCAGGTCGCAGGGTGGGAGTTTACAGGAGGGCCGTACGCGTCTCTCGAATCGTCGTCCTTCGACTACGAGATCCAGATTGCTGTCCAGTCTGACGGGTCCGTTCTCGCTGCGATCGGAGGCCGTGGGGTCTACCGCTCTCGAGATGGAGAAGAGGCATGGTCGATGGTCCAATCCGGTGGCACTCGCTTTCCGGCCCTCGTCTCGGGTTCGTCGGGCCGGGTGTTGGTCACGACGGCGAGCCCCATGCGCCCGACGCCATTCCCAGACCTGTACCGGTCCTTCGACCATGGCACCTCATGGGAGCAACTGAACCCCACCCCGCATCGCTTTCGTCTCGTCGAGGCCGGGCCACAAGACCGGCTGATCGCGGCCGGATATGGGGACGAGTTGTACAGCTCCATAGACTGGGGAGCCACGTGGTCCGAGTTCCCTCGAACGATGCCGTGGAGCGGTCAGCCGGACGACATCGGCATTCCCCGTGACCAAGCCCTCCTTGTCGTCGTGGACCGGGTTCTGTACCGGTCGAGAGATGACGGTGCGACGTGGCAACGCGTCCTCGAGGACGGGAACGCCGAGGTCTTCGAGATCGAAGTCGCCCCGAGCGGGACGGTCTACGCGACGACCTCCCAGGGCGTCTTCACCTCGGTCGACGCCGGCCAGAGCTGGAACCTCGCCGGGACCTCGAGCGAGGAAACGTCCTCCCTGACCGTCGCCGGTGACGGCACGCTCTACGCCGGGGTCGCCGACGGCGTCCGCCTGTCCAGCGACGGAGGAGCGACGTGGAGGGCCTTGGGCGAAGACGCACCGTTCAGCGACCCATCCGCGATCGCTCTCGCACCGGGAGGACGCGTCTTAGCAGTGTCGTCCCTTCGTGCAGAGGGCGACAGGATCGCGCTGTTCGGCTTCGATGCGGAGAGCACGCAGTGGTCCCGGTCAGGCGTAGAGAGAGCCAAGGTCGTTGACATGGCCCTGAGCGATCGGCGAGTTCTCGCGGCGACAGAACGGGAGGGCGTCTTTCGCAACGACCTCGACCGGAGCTGGCGCGACCTCGAGGCTCCAGCGGCGTCCAGGCTGGCTGAGGGACCAGACGGAGCTCTCGTCGCGGCCCGGCGAGACGAGGTATGGCGCTCGCGGGACGGAGGCGATAGATGGCGCCCGATCTCCGCCGGAGTGCCGAGCGGCGCCAACATCACCTCGATATCGCTCGCACCCGATGGGAGCTTGTACCTCGGCACAAGCTCCGACGGCGTCTTCGCGCTGAGCGTCGGGAGTGCAGCCTGGCGCTACGTGGGCTTGCAAGGCGTCTCGGTTCCAGCCGTCTTTGTCGCGAACGACGGCACTCTCTACGCGAGCGTCGGGTACGGCGCGTTGCTCCGATCCGAGAACGGTGGCACCGAGTGGACGCCGACCGACCTCGAGGACGACACCGTCAGCATGTTTGCTCAAGACACCGATGGGGTCCTGTGGGCGGTGAGTGGCGGAGCGGTTTTCTCGTCCAGCGGTGGGACCATGTGGGAGGAGTCGTCTCCCGACATCGGCACGCCCTACGCGCTCGTCCCTGCTCCTCAGGGCGGACTCTATGCTGGGACCTCGAAGGGTTTGGTGTACAAGCCTCCAGGCTCTGATTGGCGGCAGCTCGAGACACCAGCGGAAAGCGCGGTTTTTGCGATCGTGGCGACGCCTGAGAGCCGTCTCTACATAGGGACAGACGAGGGAGTCTACCGGAGCCAGCGCCTTTCTACACAGTCGGGAAGCGTTCCACGACCGACCGCATTGAGCGTATCTGCGTACCCGAACCCATCGCACGGCTTGCTCACGTTGGCCATCGACCTCGATGAGGCCGGCGACGTCAGGATCGATCTCTTCGACGTGTTGGGGCGTCAGGTGCGCTCGACGTTGAGCGGGACGACGCTGGTCGGCATGCACCGCGTCCAGATAGACGGGACGGGCCTTCCGAGCGGCGCGTATCGCTACCGGGTTCACGTCGGACGACGCGTCCAGACGGGGACTGTCATCTTTCAGTAGGACGCCGGACCGCGACCGATTGCCCCAAGACCTCGGCCGCGCGACGGAGCCGCTGGGTCGTCTCGTCGCGGCCGATCAGAACAAGCGTCTCGAACATCCCCGCGCCGGCCGTCGTGCCCGTCGCGGCCAGCCGGACCGGGTGGATGATCCGACCGAACCCGGCCTCGCGCGCCTCGGCCAGCGCCCGCATCGTCGCCTCGGTGCTCTCGATCGTGAACGCGTCCTCGGCCTCGAGGGCGTCGGCGTAGGCGGCAACCAAGTCGGCGCTGTCGTCCTTCCAGCGCTTTTTGAGGCCCTTCTCGTCGTACGACTCCGGCGCGACGAAAAAGTAGGCCGCGTCGGCGAGGTCCGACGCCTTCGTCAGGCGCTCGCGCATCAGCGACGCGACCTCGACGAGCTTCCCGTCCTCGACGGGTCCTACGGCGTCCTCGAGGGCGGGGCGCGCGCGACGGGCGAGGTCCTCGGGATCCAAGGCGCGCAGGTGCTGGCCGTTGAACCAGTCGAGCTTGTCGAGCGAGAACTGGACGCCGCTCTTGCCGATCCGCTCGACGTCGAACGCTTGGACCAAGCCCTCGAGGTCGAAGATCTCCTGCTCCGTTCCGGGGTTCCAGCCCAGCAAGGCCAAGAAGTTGACCACGGCCTCGGGCTCGTAGCCGGCCTCGACGTACTGGCTCACGCTGACCGGGATGCCCAACCGGTCGGCGCTGCGCTTGGACAGCTTGCCGCCCGTCGGGCTCATGATGAGTGGCAGGTGCGCCAGGCGCGGCGGCGTCCATCCGAGCGCGCGGTACATCAGCAAGTGCTTGGGCACGGACGACAGCCACTCCTCGCCCCGGATCACGTCGGTGATGCCCATCTCGTGGTCGTCGACGACGTTCGCCAGGTGGTACGTCGGCATCCCGTCGCTTTTGACGAGCACCTGATCATCGACCTCGATGGTGTCGAAGCTCACCTCGCCGCGGACGCGGTCGGTAAACGTCAACGTCTCGCCGGGATCGACCTTGAGGCGCACGACGTGCTCGTCTCCGGCCTCGATGCGGCGGGCGACCTCGTCGGCCTCGAGGACGAGGGACGTCGCCATCTCGTCGCGCGTGGAATGGCCGTAGCGCGGGCTCGGGTTGGCGTCCGAGCGGTGGCGCTCCTTCATCGCCTCGATCTCGTCGGGTGTGTCGAACGCGATGTAGGCGGCTCCCGCGTCGAGCAGGCGTTGGGCCGCGTCGGCGTACAGGTCGCGGCGCTCAGACTGGCGGTACGGGCCGGCGTCGCCGCCCTGCGTCGGGCCTTCGTCGACCCCAAGCCCGGCCCACGACAGGCCGTCCAGGATGTCTTGCTCGGCCGTCTCGACAAAGCGGGACCGGTCGGTGTCCTCGATGCGGAGCGCGAAGGTGCCGCCGGTCTGGCGGGCGAGCAGGTAGTTGTAGAGCGCCGTGCGCAACCCGCCGATGTGGAGCAGGCCGGTGGGCGAGGGCGCGAAGCGGACGCGGACGGGATCGGACATCATCGAGGTCGGAAGGGCGGCTTCAACCTATCGAGCCGACCTCGATGCGTCCATGAGGAAACGGATCGGCTCTCCCCTACTTTGTCTCCGCACCGCCCTCGATCCGATGCGCTTGATCGCTGTCGCCCTCGTCGTCCTGTCATCCGGCTGCACGGCCCAAGCGCCGGCCGAGCCAGCCACAACCGACGGGCCGCTGCTCGACGCCCCGTATCTGGAGCCGGGGGGCCCCGGCGACGACGCCCTCGACCTCGAGGCACTCAGCTTGGTGGAGCGGATTCGGTTGCTCGCCCCGTTCGTCGGCGGTCCCCTCGAGGACGCCGAGGCGGCCATTGGCGGACCCGTCGCCGTCGCGCACACCGTCGAAGGTCCGAGTGGCCCCGCAACCGGCGTGTCGACCTCGGGGTCGAGGCACTTCGTTTACGGGGACACCCCGAGCGTCCTCGTCCTCGAGGCCGAGAACGGCCGGCTCGTCCGAGCGATGGTCGTTCAGGAAGACGTCGACGCGCTCCAGATCATCTACGACCTCGAGGGCGAAATGCAAGCGTGGCTTGGAGACCTCGAATATGAGAACGTCGACCACGGCTACTACTTCTGGGAGAAAGAGGGCTGGACGTTCACCGGCCAGGCCGCCGACGTGTCGCGCCTGGAGTTGATCGTCGAGGAGCGGTAGCCGACGTTGGCCACGCCGGCCTGGCGGCTCTCGAGGGCGTAAATCGAAAAAGTTGAGCCGGGCGTGAGCCACCACGCGCCGAGACCTCGGTGGCAGGGGTAGCACTCCCCGCTCCGATGGCCCTCCGTCTCACGTTCGTCCTGGCCTTGGTGGTCGCCGCCTGCACCGGCCCGCCCACGGGTGTCCCGTTCGACCTCGAGGTCGTGACCGGCCAAGGCGGCGGGTTTGCCGGGACGTGGTCCGGCTTCGTCCTCACGGCCGACGGGTCGGTCCAGCGCTGGACCTCACAGGCTGGCGACGACCGCACGATGGAGCCCGCCGGCGCCCTCTCCGCCGAGTCCGTCGCGGCCATCTGGTCCCGCCTCCAAGACGACGCCCTCGACCTCGAGGTCGATGCGCCCGGCAATCTCAGCCGGTCCCTCGAGGTCGTGGCCAACGGAGAGACCCATCGCCTGACATGGGAAGCGATGGCTCACGCCGACCTCGACGCCTTGTGGACCGATCTCTCGACCCAGCTCGCCGCTCACTCTCCCCAGAACTGATGAACACGTTGCGATTCGCCCTCCTCGTCGCCGTCCTGTCGGTCGGCGCCCAGGCCCAAACGCTCACCGACGACCCGCGCTCGCTCACCGGCCTCGACGTGTCGAGCATCCCGGTCGTCCACTCTATCGAGGAGTTCCAATCCCTCCGCTCGGGCCGACTCGAGGCCGCTGCGACGACCTCGCGTCCCGGCGCGTTGATCCCGTTCTCGACCGTCTCGCGCCAGTCGCTCGGCCCCACTCGGGGCGGCCCGACCTCGACGCCGATCCGGTTGGAGCGCGCGGAGAACGGGACGGTCCGCTGGCTCGAGGGCGAGCTGGACGCCGGCCTGGGACTCGCCCGAGCTCGTGGCGCCGCGGCTCGCGTAGCTGCCGCCGAGACCGTCCTCGATGCGTTCGCGCCCGCGCTCCGTCTCATCGACCCGGCGTCCGAACTCGAGGTCGTCCGCACGAACACGGACGACCTGGGCTCGACCCACGTCCGCTTCCAGCAGCGATACCAGAACATCCCCGTTTGGAACGCCGAACTGATCGCCCACCTCGACGCCGCCGGGACGGTCTACGCCGTCAACGGCACGTACCACCCGACGCCCGACCTCGAGGACGTCACGCCCTCCCTCTCCCCCACTGGCGCGCGCGACGCGGCGATCTCCGCCCTCGAGGACGCCGGCCGGTGGAACCCCGTCTCGGCCGAGGTCTCCGCGCTTCTCGACCTCGGGGCCGAGCCCTCCGAGCTCGTCGTCTACCACGACGGGATCCGGTTCCGGCTCGCCTACGCCCTGGAGGTCCACGCGAGCCTGCTCGAGCTGTTCGAGATGGTCGTCGACGCGAACACCGGCGCCGTCCTCGAGCGGATCGACCGGCACTGCGCCTACGCCGGCGGCGACCACGTCCCGCACGTCGACCTCGAGGCCGAGACCTTGGCCCCGGCGATGATCGCGGCGCGAGGCCAGTTCACGAATGCCGGCGGCACGGACCTCAATGGCGTTTCGCAGTCGCTCCGCGCGTGGCGGGCAGACGATGGGACGCACTTCATGCTCTCGGACCTCGACAACCTGAACGTCGGCGCGTCGCAGCTCCCGAACAACCCCTCGGGCGGCACGCTCACGCTGACGGCGCAGAACCAGGACTTCAACGAGAACACCCAGCTCGCCCACGTCACGTCCGGCTCCACCTCCTTCACCGACGCCGCGGCCGTCTCGGCGAGCTACGGGATGGACCAGACCTACGCCTACTTCCGCGACACCTTCGGCCGCAAGGCGATCGACGACAACAACCAGACGATGATCTCCATCGTCCACATCACCCAGAACGGGCAGTCGATGGGCAACGCGTTCTGGCTCGGCCGCATCATGGGCTGGGGCGACGGCGACTCGAACTTCAAGCCGCTCGCAGGCGCCCTCGATGTGGCCGGCCACGAGATGTCGCACGGCGTGATTCAGCACACCGCCGACCTGGTGTACAAGAACCAGCCCGGCGCGCTCAACGAGTCCATCGCCGACGTGTTCGGGGTCATGGTGGACCGCGACGATTTCCTAGCGGGCGAGGACATCATGCGCTCGGCGCTCGCGCTCCGCGACCTGGAGAACCCGGACAACCCCAACGTCCTGTCGCCACAGCCGGCCCACATGCGCGACTTCCGCAACCTGCGCGAGGACCAGGACAACGGCGGCGTCCACGTCAACAGCGGCATCCCCAACCGCGCAGCCGTGCTCGCGATCCAGGCCATCGGACGCGAAAAGGTCGAGCAGATCTGGTACCGAGGCCTAAGCACATACCTGACGCGCGAGAGCCAGTTCGTCGACGGTCGTCTCGCGTTCGAGCGCGCGGCGACGGATCTGTATGGCGCTGGAAGCGCCGAGGTCCAAGCCGTCAGCAACGCGTTCGCCGCGGTCGGAATCGGAGACGCGAACAATGGCGGCGGCGGAGGCCAGAACCCAGGCGGCGACGACGTTCCGCCGCTCGTCGGCGGCCAGTCGCTCGTCGCGTTCATGACCGGCAATGGATCGGTCGGGACCGTGGACTTGACCGACCCGAACAACATCGGCGCCGGCCTCTTCCAGGGCGCGACGGCCCGGTTCGGCCAGGACGGCGACGCGTCGCAGCTCTCGGCTCCCCGCGACGGAGCGTCGATCTGGTACGTCAATCCCAACGGTCAACTCGAGTTCGTCGACGTGGCCTCGGGCCAGGTTAGCACGTTCGACAACCTGTCTCTGCAGCAACCGGGCGACCTGTGGACGGTCTCGATCTCGCCCGACGCGAGCGTCGTCGCCATCGTCTCGGCCTATCTCAACGATCCTCGGATCTACCTGTTCGACGGTCAGAACCTGTCCATCCTCGAGGTCCGGCCCGAGACGACGGCCGAGGGCTTCCGCGACGAGACGATCCAGTACCCCGACGTCATCACGTGGTCTCCGAACGCGGACCAGCCGCTTCTCGCCTTCGACGCGCTCCACCAGTCCGATGGCGGCCCCCTGTTCGGAGGTCTCTCGACCTACTGGGCGCTCCACGAGGTCGACTTCGACGCCGGCCGCGTCTACAACGTCTTGCCGCCCCAGCCGTCCGGCGTCAGCGTCGGCAACCCGACGTACTCGAGCAGCGACCCCGACGTGATGGCCTTCGATGTCGCCGACGAGCAGGGAGTCGTCGAGACCTACCTCGCCGACTTCTCGGCCGGCCAGGTCGCGACGTTGGGCACGACGGACCTGACGTTCAACGGCCAGCCCATCACCGACGCCCAGCGCCCGACGTTCTCACCCGACGACCGGACGGTCCTGCTCTCGGTCCCGAGCGCCGCGTCGCTCCTGTTCATGGACCGCACTGGCGCGGACCCCACGGCGCTGACGTTCCAAGAGCCTCTTTTCAACCCGTCGTGGTTCGTGATCGGAGGCACGCCTCGCCAGGGCGTCTCTTCTGAGACTGGCCCGAACGCGCGGTTCGACCTCGAGGTCGCTCCGAACCCGATCGGCGCCCAGGCTCGTGTCTCGTTCTCCGTCCTCAAGGCCGCATCGGTCCGGGTCGCGGTCTACGACGCGCTGGGCCGAGAGGTCGCCGTCCTCGAGGACGGGATGATCTCCGCCGGCGAGCACGACGTGCGGCTGGACGCGGCGGCCTTGCCGGCCGGGGTCTACGTCGTCCGCCTCGAGGCCGGCGGCGCGGTCGAGGTGCGCACGATCACGGTCGTGCGATAAAGGCACGTCCTCGAGGTCGCCCATCGCCCTCGAGGACGAAAGATGCGTGGGACGGCGCTAGAGGCCCTCCGCTGCTCCGGTGCGGGGGGCCTCGACCGTCACGCCGGGGTCGATGAGGTAGAGCGAGCCGTCCTCGAGGACGGCCTCGACCACTCGAGCGGGCTGGACGTCGGCGGAGGCGCGGGGCGCGAAGACGGTGCCCAGGGCGACGGCGACAC
>NZ_JBARYR010000091.1:0-3381 GCF_049648075.1 Rubrivirga sp.
GCCACGGCCATCTCGTACGCCAGCGCCCGGGCGCCGGGCGAGCCCAGCCGTGCCGCCTCGTCCTCGAGGACGGCGCCTCCGAGCAGGACGCGCTCGTCGCGCTCCGGCGAGAAGCTGTCGTAGATGCCGCGCAGCCGGTCGCGCTCGCGGTCGTCCGTACGGCCGTCGGCCAAGGCGGCCATCAGGCAAATCGTGGAGACGGCGTCGCGCTCGTCGGGAGTCAGGGCCATGAGATCGGTAGATAGAAAAACGGCCCGCGCCGTTCAGCGCGGGCCGCCCAGGGATGCGGCAAGAAGGGAGCTAGGATCGATGTCGGCGGACGCCGCCCAAGTCGGGAGCGTCGACCGGGATCCTCAGCAGCGGAGGCGGCGTGGTCGCCCGAACCAAAGCGGGCGCGTGGCCCGGCCTCGAGGTCGCTTCGCGAGGGACATGGACGCGGGAGTCAGGCTTGGAGGTGCGGGAGATGGGGCGGTTCGTCATGGATCTACAGGAAGGACCGCCAGCGCGACGGCCGGCGGAGTACGCCACAGAAGGCGCAGGGAGACCGGACCCCACGGGTCCGATCAGGAAGGACTGACGTCGACGGGGCTAGTCCCGTTCAAGCGGCGTCAGCCGGTAGAGCCAGACCGTCCGCCCACACACCGCCCGCCACTCTTGGCGGGTGCACGTCGTGGTATGAGAGCGGCTTCGGGTCATCAGGACGAGGCGCAGTGCGGTGCGCAGGTCCTAGGAACGCGCGACGCGGTGCCGGGTTATGCACCAATCGTGAACCCACCGTGAATCGGGCGTCCCGATGCGACCTCGAGGACGACTCGACCTCGAGGCTGCTCAGCGAGCAAACGAGCGTCGAGGCTGACGGACTCGTCCTCGAGGACGACGGCTTGGCTTCGGGGTCGGCTACGCTGTCGTTGGCGCGGCCGGCTCCTCCAGGCGGAACAGGCGGAGGACGCGGCGCTCCATGTCACTTTTGAGGTCGTCACGGACCGCGTCGGGGCCGTCGTCGAGGTACATCGCGTGGACGTAGAGCGTCTTGCGATCCGGCGAGACCAAGAGCGACAGGGTGCCCGGCGTCAGTGAGATCAGGTTGGCCAGGACCGTGATCTCGGTGTCGGTCTTGGCGTCGATCGGGACGGCGATGATGCCCGGGACGGCGCGGAGCCTGGGCGTCAGCACGTCGAAGGCGACGCGGACGCTCGACAGGACCAGTTCGTAGACGTAGAACAGCACGAACCCGACCCCACGCCACAGCCCCGAGTAGTATGCCGACGGCCCAAACGCCGGCCGCGCCAACAACAGCACCAGGTAGCCGAGCACGAACCCGGCCAAAAGGGGGACCGCGCCGAACGTGCCGTTGACGGCACCCCAGAGGAGGGCGAGCAGGATGTTGAGCAGGAACAGCTTCATGGCGAGTCGGCCTCGAGGGCGCTAGCGGCCGAGCACGGCGGCGACGTAGTCGGACGGGTCCAGGAGCGACGCGGCGGCGGCCTGGGCGAAGACGAAGAACGGTTCGGCCCACAGCCCGATCACCAGCGTCAACACGGCCAGGACCGCGACCGGGCTCGCCATCAGCACCAAGCTCCGACCGCTAGCCGGTGCGGCCGCGACCTCGAGGCCGTCGGCGAGCGGCTTCCAGAACGCCCCGTTCCAGATCTTCGTCATCGAGAAGATGGTCAAGAGCCCGACCACGAGTGCGACGGCCACGATCACGTAGGCACCGGCGTCGAACCCGGCCTTGATAAGAATCAGCTTGGCCCAAAAGCCCGACAAGGGCGGGAAGCCTGCGAGCGAGAACGCCGGGATGATGAACAGGATCGCCAGCCACGGATGCGACCGGTAGAGCCCGCCCAAGTTCTTCAGCTCGAACGAACCGACCAGTCGGTCGGCCACGCCCGCGACCAAAAACAAGTTGGCCTTGACGATGATGTGGTGGACGATGTAGAACACGGCGCCCACGAGTGCCAACGGCGTGAACAGCGCCAGCCCCATGATCATGTAACCGATCTGGCTCACGATGTGGAAGCTCAGGATCTTGCGGATGTCCGTCTGCGCCGCGGCGCCCAGCACGCCCGTCACCATCGTCAGCCCGGCGACCCACAAGAGGAGGGTGTGCGTCGTGCCGACGTCCTGGGTAAAGAGCAGCGTGAACACCCGGATCAGCGCGTAGACGCCGACCTTGGTCAAGAGCCCCGCGAAGATGGCCGAGACCGCGATCGGCGGCGTGTGGTACGAGGCCGGGAGCCAGAAGAACAGCGGGAAGACGGCCGCCTTCATCCCGAACGCGATCAAGAACAGCATCGAGATCGCCGTGGTCAGGCCCGGCGCGTCGACCTCAGCCAAGCGGACCGACAGGTCGGCAAAGTTGAGCGTGCCCGTCAGCCCGTACAGCAGCCCGATCGCCATCAGGAAGCCGAGCGACCCGACCAGGTTGACCATCACGTAGACGACGGCCCCGCGCACCTGCCCGCGGTCGTTGCCCAGGACGAGCAACACGAACGACGAGATCAGCAAGACCTCGAACCAGACGTACAGGTTGAACAGGTCGCCCGTCAGGAACGCGCCGCACACGCCCATCAGCAGGATGTGGTAGAGCGGGTGGTAGTGGAACCGCTCGCGGTCCTCGTCGATGGTCGCCAGCGAGTACACGGCCGCCGCGAGCCCCACGATGGCCGTGATGAGCACCATCACCGCGCCCAACAAGTCGGCCACCAAGGTGATGCCGAACGGGGCCTGCCAGCCGCCCATCTGGACGGCCAGGATCCCGTTTTCCCACACCGCCGCCATCAGCGCCGCCGAGACGCCCAGAAGCGCGACGCCACCGACGACGCTGATCCCGCGCTGCGCCCGAACGGACCGCCGCGCAAACAGCGCCAGGACCGCCGTCACGAGTGGAATCAGGATGGGCAGGACCAGGAGCCACGTCACGATGCCACCTCGGCCACAGCCGGCTCGCCCTCGAGGACGACGATGTTGGATTCCGACCTCGAGGTCGGATCAGACGAGTCCTGCGGCGCCGGCCTCGAGGTCGGGTCTCCAAGATCTTCCGGGCCGAGCGCGTCGGTCTCGACCGCGCCCAGGGTCACGAAGCTGCGGTAGGCCAGGACGAGCGCGAACGAGACGAGTCCGAACCCGATCACGATCGCCGTCAGCACCAACGCTTGCGGCAGCGGGTTGGCGACGACCTCGAGGGGCGCCTCCTCTCCCAGCGGCACGAGTGGCGGGGCCACGCGCGCGACGCGGCCCATGCTCAGGACTAGCAGGTTGACCGCGTTCGACAACAGGACCAGCCCGAAGATCATCCGCAGCAGGTTCCGTCGCAGAACGAGGTAGACCCCGGACGCGAACAGGACGCCGGTGAGCAGGGCGAGCAACAGTTGCATCAGA
>NZ_JBARYR010000092.1:0-7879 GCF_049648075.1 Rubrivirga sp.
TGCGGCTCGCCGATCTCGTAGGCGCTCTTGGCATCGAAGTACTCCTTGTCGATGGTGCCGCCGGTGGTGAACACCTGGACAAAGTCGGGATCGGTCACGGGGAGGTGGTAGTGGCCCCGAGCATGGACGTCGGGATCGAATCTTGGCCGGTGCCCTTCGGGGAGACGCCTTGGCGCTCCAGTCCGAGCTTGAGGTCGACGGCGTCGTATGTCGCTTTCGCGAGGTCGGGATCCTGTGACAGCGCGTCGAGGGCGTCCTCGAGGTCGCCTGCGTCCCACCCGTGGGACGCGAGGGCGGCGAGCCGCAGGCTGTCACTGGTCTCGGCCTCGAGGCTGTCGAGAGACGCACGGGCGTCGGCGAGCTGGACCTCGGCGATCACGGCGACCCACGTCGAGTCGACCGTGGGGGCCTCGCCGTCAGGGCTCGAGCAGGCGACGAGGGCGAGGACGAGGACGAGAATCCCAGTGGCTCTCACGCGCCCTCGGGGGCGGGGCCGTCGACCTCGAGGCGGAGCAGGTGCGCCGCGTACGTCTTGCCCTGGGCGTCGAGCTTGAGCGAGACCGTGCCACCACCGCCGAGGGCGCCGTGGAGCAGGAAGTTGAGCGCCGACAGGTTCGGCAGCTCGAACCGCTCGACCTCGCCCTCGACGCGGGGGCCGAAGTGCTCTTTGACCACGTCGGCGGTGACGGTCTCGCGCAACCACTCGTAGTGGCCAGGATTGCGAGCGATCAAGCCCACGTTGACGGCGTCGCCCTTGTCGCCGGAGCGGCCGAAGCAGAGGTCCAATAGATGAGGCATGGAATGGCGGAGGGGTAGAGAGGAGTACGGGAAAGCTACCCATCCCTCCATCCCCTATCCCTCCGCCCCTTTCCCGTTACGGGATCATCTTGTTGAGCGGGTACTCGATGATGCCCTCGGCGCCCAAGCGCTTGAGCTCCGGTATGAGCCGCCGGACCTGCTTTTCCTCGATGATCGTCTCGACGGCGACCCACTCGTCCGAAAAGAGCGGCGAGATGGTCGGGTTGCGAAGCGCGGGCAGCGTCTCGACGACCTCCTTGAGCCCGTCGCGACGGACGTTGAGCTTGAGGCCGACCTTGCCTTCAGCCCGGATCGCGCCCTCGAGGAGCAGCGCCAGGTTCTCGATCTTCTCGCGCTTCCACGGGTTCGCCCACGCGTCGTGGTTCGCGACCAGCTGGGTGTTCGAGGACAGCAAGACCTCCACGATCCGCAGCTTGTTGGCTCGGAGCGAGTTGCCCGTCTCCGTCACCTCGACGATGGCGTCGACCAGGTCAGGCGCCTTGACCTCGGTGGCGCCCCACGAGAACTCGACGTCGGCGGTGACGCCGTGGCTCTCGAGCCAGCGCTGGGTGAGCCCCACGACCTCGGTCGCGATCCGCTTGCCCTCCAAGTCCTTCACCGAGTGGATGTCGGAGTCCTCGGGAACGGCGAGCACCCAGCGGACGGGCCGCATCGAGGCCTTCGAGTAGACGAGGTCTGCGACGACGTGGACATCGGCGCCCGTCTCGGCGATCCAGTCCAGACCGGTGATCCCGGCGTCGAACACGCCGTCCTGGACGTACTTGCCCATCTCCTGCGCGCGGACCAGCATGGCGGTCAGCTCGTCGTCGTCGATGGAGGGGAAGTAGCTCCGTGAGCGGACGGAGAAACCGTAGCCGGCCTTGTCGAGCAAGTCGAACGTGGACTCCTGCAGGCTGCCCTTGGGGAGGCCCAAGCGGAGGATGTTGCCGGAGCCCGCCTCGGAGGTGGCGTTGTCGGTAGGAGAGGTCTGGGTTGACATAAGGTGTGTGAGGAGTCAGGAAGAGAGAGGGGAAACGAGCCCGAACGGTTCCGACCTCGATGGCTCTTCGCGCAGCGACCTCGAGGTCGAAGCGTTTACTCGGGCGGTGCGTCCTGGCTGCGCCGACCTGTCGGCTCGAGGTCGGCAGCGGACACGAACGAGTGGCCGATGGCCTCCATCTGTCGGAGGAACTTGCGCTTGTCGAGCGTCCGGTCGGGCGCGAACGTCATTCCGTAGTAGACGTAGAGCCGGTCCGTCGCGGGGTCGAGGAACGCGAAGCGGATGTAGGAGCCGCCCATGACGTCGTAGGTCATGCGCCAGAACCCGCGTTTCTCGACGCCGGGCCGGCCGTTGATCTCGACCTCGTCGGTCGAGGTCGGGCGCTGGTCGTCGATCTCGACGTAGGAGCTATCGAGGACGCCCCGAGCGAACTCCTCGAGCAGGTCGTTCGTGATCCCGTCGAGGTCGGCCTCCGACGGCAGCGTGTCCACGCCGTCGGCGTAGAAGACGTAGAAGTCGCGCCAGGTGTCGACCAAGACGCGGCGGTAGCGGACGAACTCGCCCTCCAAGCCGCCGGCGGTCGCGCTCGTGTCTTGGACAGGGACGTAGTCGTGCTGGATGCCGACCTGGAAGTCGTGCGCGGCGAGCAACTCGTCCTCGAGGTCGGTCTGCCGGAGGCGGGCGTAGATCTCGTTGCCCGTGCGGACGCGGGCCAGGTCCTCATAGCGCTCGCGCAGCTCAGGACCGCGCTGCAAAAACTGGGTGGCCAAGGCCGAGTCGCTGGCGGCGGTCGCGATGGTGACGAGCTGGTTGTTGGCCCACAGGTCATCTCGCAGGTTCACGGCGGCCGACGACCCGGACCGGACGGCCTCGAGGTTGCTCTCGCCAACCCGTGAGCGGATGAAGTCTCCGATCTCGCCGGGCGCGTCGACGGGCGCGGCGAAGATGATGTTGGGCGCCATCTTGAGCGACGGGAAGCCTCGGCCGGTGAGCTCTTGGTGCCGGAGTTGGAACGCGCCCTGGTTGCTCGGCAGCGTCAGGATGGGCTTTCCGAGCTCCGCGCGGATCGCGTCGCCGACGGGTCCGGCCCAGGTCACGCTGTCGGTCACGACGACGATCTCTTCGGTCTCGCCGCGGGCCTGAGGTTGTCCGGCCTCGACGGTCTCGCACGCGGACAGGCCGATGGCGAGGAGCGCGGCGGGGATCAGGAGAAGCTTGTTCATGGAGCGTCTAGGTCTTTGCCTTTCAACGCCCGAGCCCAATCCTCGATGCCCTGGCGTCGTTCGGAATCGGTGAGGTCGGGGTCGTCCCACAGCCGCTCGGCCTGCCGGATCAGCGCGCTGCCGACGATGAAGCCGTCGGTGTGCGTCGTGAGCCGTTGCGCGTCGGCGTTGGTCGAGATGCCGAAGCCGACCAGGAGGGGCTGGTTCACGATGGCGCGGGCGCGCTCGAGGTAGGCGTCGGTCGCGTCCTGGGCGCCGAGTCCCGAACCGGTCAGGCCCGTGACGCTGACGGCGTACACGAAGCCCGTCGAGCGGGCGTCGACGAGCCGCACGCGGTCGTCGGAGGTGTTGGGGGCGATCAGGTGGGTGACGGAGAGGTTGTGAGCGGCGGCCGCGTCCTCGAGGTCGTCGGCCTCCTCGGGCGGGAGGTCGGGGAGGATCAGGCCGTCCACCCCGGAAGACGCGGCGTCGGCGCAGAAGTCGCTCACGCCGTAGCGAAAGACGGGGTTGGCGTAGCCCATCAGCACGAGCGGCGTGTCGGAGCCGCGTCGGAAAGCGGCCGCGGTCTCGAACGTGCCGGCCATCGTGGCGCCCTGCCGTAGGGCCCGTTCGGACGCCTCTTGAATCGGCAGCCCCTCGGCGACGGGATCCGAAAACGGCATTCCGAGCTCGATAAAGTCCGCGCCGCCACGGTCAGCGGCCTCGAGGACGTCGAGCGTCGCGGCGGGCGAGGGGAAGCCGGCGGTCAGGAAAAGGCCCATCGCCGTCTCGCCGCGGACGCGGAGATCGTCGAGGTGGGCGCGGAGACGTGTTGAGGACAAGGGAGACGTGGAAAGAGGCGAGCGGGACATCCGACCTCGAGGTCGGGCGCTAGCGAGAGGTGTGAGTTTGCGTCGACCTCGAGGTCGCGCCGGTGACAGCGAGACGGTTCGACGCGCGTGCGGAGGGCTCGTCGAGGTAGAGGCCCGGGCGGTCGATGGTCATGAACCGCTCCGGGAACGTCGTGCGGTCGAAGCCCAGGCGTTCGTAAAAGCGGTGCGCGTCTTGGGTCGTGAGCAGCCACCGACGGAGGCCCTGGAGGCCGGGGTGGTCCATGACGCACTCCACCAACCAGCGGCCGAGCCCTCGCCCTCGATGCTCCTCGAGGACGTAGACGTCGCAGAGGTAGGCGAAGGTGGCACGGTCCGTGACGACACGCGCGTAGCCCACCTGCTCGCCCTCGAGGTAGAGGCCGAACGTCACAGACTCGGCCGCGGCTCGGCGGACGACCTCGAGCGGAACGCCGGTCGACCAGTACGACCGCGTGAGGTACGCGTGCACGGCCTCGAGGTCGAGGCGGTCGCGGTCGTCGGTGACCGTGTAGTCATCTCGCGCCCAGGTCACGCGTCCTCGAAGGCTGTGACCGACTGCTGTTCGAGGTCCTTAAGAGACGTTCCGTCCTCGAGGGCCCAGGCCTTCAATCCATTCGTGTTTCCACCCTTGACCACCGACGCCGCCATGCTCGGGCTCGAGAACTCGACGTCGTCGCAGAAGACGAGGTGGCCGTCCTCGAGATCGAGGCGGCCGCCCGCGACGAGCCGCTCGCGCTCTCCGACCACCGACCTCGAGGCCGAGGGGCGATGCGTTCCGAATGCCTGGGAGCCCGAGAACACGGTGAAGCCGCCACTCGACGGCTGGCCCGTCGCCGACAGTCCCCGGATCGAGGTCGAGAACTCGCGCGTGGGCGAAGATGTCGCTCGGCTCGGGGGAGCCGACAAGAGAACCGATCCCAGAACGGGAAGAAGCTGCCGGATCTTGGAGAGGTAGACGTCCATATCTGCACGGTCGGACTCCGGGAGTCGGGAGCCGCTCGACTGGGCGTTGTCGATCCTAACGCGACCGACGTCGCTCGCCTCTTGGATCAGAGCGCCCTCGAGGTAGCGGATGTGCGCCTTCGTGAGGTTCTCGTCCTTGCTGACAAAGACGATGACACGGTTCCAGAACTCCTTCGAGGCGTGCTGCTTGAGCCGCGACCGAATGACTTCGACCTCACCGATGTAGACGACAGTCTCGCCCGTTCGCGGATCGACCCCGGTCAAGAGGTAGACGCCCGGTCTCTGAACCTCGCTTCGGGCGAACAGCGCCTCGAGGTCGGATCGAGGAGCCGCAAGCGCCTTGCCGCTCCAGTTCGAGAGCTCCGCCGTCCGCAACCGCGTCGGGTCTCCGAACGGCAGGAACAACCGGATCGTGGCGGGCGGTACGGTCACGCGTCCTCGAGGTCGCCGATGTGGGCCGAGATCGTCGCCATGTCCTTGTCGCCGCGGCCGGAGCAGTTGAACACCAGGTCGGCGCCCTCGCCGAGTTCGCGAGCGAGGTCGGGGAGGACGGCGACCGCGTGGGCGGTCTCCAAGGCGGGGATGATGCCCTCGGTCTCGCTCAGCAGCTTGACGCCGGCCAGGGCCTCGAGGTCGGTCGCGGTTCGGACCTCGACGCGGCCCGTGCTCGCGTGGTGCGCGTGCTCCGGCCCGACGCCGGGGTAGTCGAGCCCGGCCGAGATCGAGTGGGCGATCTCGACCTGGCCGTCGGCGTCCTGAAGGAGTCGGGTCATCGTTCCGTGGAAGATGGCAGGCTCGCCCTTGGTCAAGGTCGCGGCGTGGCGGCCACTTAGCCCCTCGCCTGCGGCCTCGACGCCGACGAGGCGGACGCCCTCGTCCTTGACGAACGGTGCCCAGATTCCGATGGCGTTAGACCCGCCGCCGACACACGCGACGACGGCGGCGGGCGTCTCGGAGCCGGTGGCGTCCAACAGCTGCGCCCGCGTCTCCTCACCGATCACGCGGTGCAGGTCGCGGACCATCGCGGGGTACGGGTGCGGCCCGATCGCCGAGCCGATGATGTAGTAGGTCGTGCTCGGGTTCGAGACCCAGTCGCGAAACGCCTCGTTGGTCGCGTCCTTGAGCGTCTGGCTCCCGCTCGTCGCCGGCCGGACCGTCGCGCCGAGCAGCCGCATCCGCTGGACGTTGAGGTGCTGCCGCTCGATGTCCTCGGCGCCCATGTAGACGACGCACTCGACGCCGAAGAGCGCGCAGGCCGTCGCCGTCGCAACGCCGTGCTGCCCAGCTCCCGTCTCCGCGATGATCCGCTCCTTGCCCATCCGACGGGCCAGGAGCACCTGCCCGAGCGCGCTGTTGATCTTGTGCGCGCCCGTGTGGCACAGGTCCTCGCGCTTGGCCCAGATCGTGGCCCCGCCAACCCTCGAGGTCAGCCGGTCTAGCCGCGTCAAGGGTGTCGGGCGGCCGATGTAGTCGCGGAGCAGCTTTTTGAGCTGCGCCTGGTACTCCGGGTCCTGCTGCGCCTCCGCCCACGCGGCGCGGACGTCCTCGAGGACGGGGTGCAGGATCTCGGGCACGAACGATCCGCCGAACCGGCCAAAGCGGCCACGTTCGTCGGGGAGGGCGACGGGGGAAGGGAGCTCGGCGACTGTAGACATGGGAGTGGGGGGAGTCATCCTCGAGGGCGCGAGGCTTGTCGGCCTCGAGGACGGTGCTATTCGGCGGTGGCGGCGTTAAACGCCTCGAAGAAGGCGTCCAGCTTGTCGAGGTCCTTGACGCCGGGCGATTCCTCGACGCTCGACGACAGGTCGACGGCGTAGGGACGCATCGAGTGGATCGCGTCGGCGACGTTGTCGGCCGAGATGCCGCCGGCCAGGAAAAGGTCGACCTGGCCAGCGAGCTCTCGAGCGACGCGCCAGTTGAAGCTCTCGCCGGTCCCGCCCCACAGGCTCGTGTGGTGCGTGTCGAGCAAGACGAAGTCGACGACCTCGAGGTAGGGCTCGACCATTGCGGCGACCTGCTCCGTCGAGGCGTCGTGCTGGACCGAGATCGCCTTGATGACGGGGACCTCGACGGCGGCGCAGACCTCGGGCGACTCGTGGCCATGGAGCTGCGCGAGCGTGAACCCTACGCGTCCACAGGCCTCGTTGACGGTCTCGGCCGACTCGTTCACGAACACGCCGACCGGCTCCGGTCCGCGCACCCAGTCGATGATCTCTTTCGCGACGTCGGGCTTGACGTAGCGTGGGCTGCCGGGGTACTGGATGAACCCCAGGAAGTCGGCGCCGGCGACGGCGGCGGTGCGGGCGTCGTGGAGCTGCGTGATGCCGCAGATCTTGACTTTGGTCTCGGACACTGGGGTCATGGGTCAGGCAGCCTCGGACGCGGAGGTGGCGAGGTTCGTCCTCGAGGTCGAGGCAAGCTCTAGGGCGGTCTCCCGGCGCAAGGCGGCGAGCGTGCGGCCCGGGTCGGGCTGGCGCATAAAGTGGGTGCCGACCAGGAACGCGTCGGCTCCGGCGCGGCGGAGACGGGCGGCGTCGGCAGCGGTCCGGATTCCGCTCTCGGCCACGCGGACGATGCGGTCGGGCAGCTGCGCGAAGATCCGCTCGGCCCGTCCCAGGTCGACCTCGAAGGTCTTCAAGTCCCGGCTGTTGACGCCGAGCACGTCGACGTCCTCGAGGTCGAGCCGGCCGACCTCGGCGTCGTCGTGGACCTCGACCAGCACGCCGAGTCCCAAACCCTTCGCGGCCTCGAGGAGGTCTTCGAGCTGCGCGTCCTCGAGGGCGGCGACGATCAAGAGGACGGCGTCGGCGCCGTAGGCGCGGGCCTCGACCAACTGGTACTCGTCGAGGACGAAGTCCTTGCGGACGACCGGCAGGTCGACGGCGTGGCGGACGGCGGCGAGGTGGTCGAGCGAGCCCTGGAAGTGGGTCGGCTCGGTCAGGACGGAGATCGCGGCGGCGGCGGCGTTCTTGTAGGCGCGGGCGATCACGGCCGGGTCGTACTCGGGCCGGATGACGCCCTCGGACGGGCTCGCGCGCTTGCAC
>NZ_JBARYR010000093.1:0-2448 GCF_049648075.1 Rubrivirga sp.
ACGCGGCGATCGATCACGAGCGCGTACGGCCACACGATCAAGGTCCACATCCCGCCGGGGACCCAGCCGGGCGAGCGCTTGCGCCTTCGAGGCCAAGGCGTCGAGACGACGGCCCGCCGAGGCGACCTGTTCGTCGAGGTTCAAGTCACGGTCCCGCGTCAGTTGACGGACGAGCAACGCGAAGCTCTTTCGGAAGCGGCAAGAGGTGTAGGCCTCCTCTAGCTCCGACCTCGAGGACGAGACGGTGATCCGGGACAGCGCCGAAGCGCGGAGGGTGAGGTGCACCACCCTCCTCCCTCATGGCCCGCTACAAAGAGCCCGTCGTTCAAAGCGCGTTTGCGCCTCACCTCCAGACCGGAGAGACGCTCCAGTCGTGGGCGTACGGCGTGAAGATGCCCTCGATGCACTCATCTTCCCCCTGTTCCTGCTCGCGATCCTGCCCGGCGCAATCGCGGTGGCCTTGCTGACCAAGGAATACCTCGTGGGCCTGACGGACCGGCGCGTGCTCGTTTTGCGCGTCAAGGGCGGGAAGGCCGAGGTCGTCGAGGTCACGGAGTACGGCCTGGACGAGCGCGTCGCCGTTAAGGCCAAGACCGGGAAGCTGTCCGCGCACGTCATCATCGAGGACGAGGCGCGGCCGTTCCAGGCCAAGTTCGGCCGCATGGCGGCGCCGCAGAACTTCGAGCACGTCGCCGAGATCGTGTCCGCCCTCGAGGCGCCCGCACGCCGAGTGGTCGCGGCGTAGCCCGACCTCTGGGTCGGGGGATGGTCTCCCAACGCTCGGGACCGCGTAGGGACAGACACACACCCCTCCCGACATGAGCGTGAAGCAGAAGTTTATGGATCATCTGATCCGCTACCGAGACCCCGCCGCTCAGGCCGCGTTTGCACCACACCTCCGCCCCGGCGAGACACTCGAGACGTGGGCGTACGGCCAAAAAATGCCTTCACAGGTGGTCATGTTCTTGCTGGGGTGGCTGGTTCAAAAACTGCTGACGAAAGAGTACCTGATGGGTCTGACGGACCAGCGCGTGATCCTGCTACGCGTCAAGGGCAAGAAGGCCAACGTCCTCGAGGTCACGGAGTACGACCTCGGCACTGTCCACCCGGCCTCGATAGAAATCGTGAGAGGGTTCGGGGAGGTCACCATTGGGGAAGGCGACAGACCGTTCGAGGCGAAGTTCAACCCGGTCGAGGCACCCGACAACTTGGAGCACGCACAAGAGATCATCGCCGCGCTCCGGTCACCCGTCCCCGCTTAGCCGTGTCGACGACACAGCGCGTCTGCCCATCGTGCAAGGGACTCACGCCGTCCTCGAGGACGAGCTGCGCGCACTGCGGACGGCGGTTTCGGAACGAGATGGCCTGGAAGATCCCGCTCATCGTGCTCCTGTTCGTTCTGGCGATTGCCGCGAGCGTCCTGATCGAACTCGAGCCGTGGTAGCGCGCCGTCCTCGAGGCGGGGACGCGTCGTGAGGCGCTACGACGACCCGGTCGCCCAAAACGCGTTCGCGCCCCACCTCGAGGACGGCGAGGTGCTCGAGACGTGGGCCTACGGCGTCGACGTGCCGCGCCTCGCGACGCTCGTCCCGCTGTTGGCGATGCGGATGACGACGCACTCCCTCGTCGGCCTCACCACCCGATCCGTAATCGTCCTCGAGGTCGAGGGCCGAGACGCGGACGTCCTCGAGGTCGCGGCGTACGGCCTCGAAGACCGGCATCCGGCGCGGATCAACATCCACAGGCACAAGGCGTATCTCGCCATCGAGAGCCGTGAGGCCGGCGTACCCAACGAAGCTCGGCCCTTCTACGCCCTGTTCCACTGGCGAGGCACAGCCGACAACGTCGCCCGTGTCCGCAGGATCGCCGATGCGCTCGGCGCGCGAGAAGGCAAACCTGGGAACGGTCGGTGACGACCTCGAGGTCGCTCCGTTGATCGCGAGGCGCCATACCCCGAGGGAGCCATCGAGGTCGAGCCCGGTATCACCACGTCCGATCTCGGTGCGCGTCGTCCTCGGGGACGCGCTGCCACCTCTCCCCTGCTGCTATGACTCTCACCTTTTGGGGCGCCGCCCAAACCGTCACCGGATCGCTCCACTACCTCGAGGTCGACGGGACGCGGCTGTTCCTGGACTGCGGCCTCTATCAAGGGCGCCGCTCCGAGTCGCGCGAGCGCAACGAGGTCTGGCCGTGCGACCCGTCCACCGTCGACGCCGTCCTGCTGTCGCACGCGCACATCGACCACGCGGGGCTGTTGCCGAAGCTCTACCGCGACGGCTTCCGGGGGACCGTCTACGCGACGCACGCCACGCGCGACCTGTGCGCGATCATGCTGCGCGACAGCGCCTACATCCAGGAGAAGGACGCCGACTTTTTCAACCGCAAGATCCGTAAAAAGGGCGAGGAAGCCGTCGAGCCGCTCTACGACCAAGCGGACGCGGAGGGCGT
>NZ_JBARYR010000094.1:0-6604 GCF_049648075.1 Rubrivirga sp.
AACTTGAGCGCGCGGCCACCGGCGGTCGTCTCGGGCGAGCCGAACATGACGCCGATCTTCATCCGGATCTGGTTGATGAAGATGAGGATCGTGTTGGTCCGCTTGATCGTGCCGGTGATCTTGCGCAACGCCTGGCTCATCAGCCGCGCCTGGATGCCGACGTGGCTCGCGCCCATCTCGCCCTCGATCTCGGCCTTCGGCACGAGCGCGGCGACGGAGTCGATCACGACCACGTCGATGGCGCCCGAGCGGACCAACATGTCGCAGATCTCGAGCGCCTGCTCGCCGGTGTCCGGCTGCGACATCAAGAGGTCGTCCGTGTTGACGCCCAGCTTCTCGGCATAGGTCGGGTCGAAGGCGTGCTCGGCGTCGATGAACGCGCAGGTACCGCCCAGCTTCTGGGCCTCGGCGACGATCTGGGTCGCGAGCGTCGTCTTACCGGACGACTCGGGGCCGTAGATCTCGATGATGCGGCCGCGCGGCACGCCGCCGATCCCGAGCGCGTGGTCGAGCGTGAGCGAGCCCGTCGAGACGGCGTCCATCTCGACCGGCGGCTGGTCGCCCATCTTCATCACGGCGCCCTTGCCGTAGTTCTTCTCGATCTGCTTCATCGCGAGATCGAGTGCTTTCGCCTTGGCTTCGGCGTTCGGGGGAATCGTAGCGGGGGATTTAGCCATGAGGGCAAAGCTCCGAGGAGCGGTCTTGGGGAAGTCGAGGGCCGGTTGGATGGCCCCTCAGGCACAGTGGAACACAGGAGGGTACAGACAAGGGGTGACAGCGCATCGTCACGCCCCTTCGGTCTCTAGACCCCTGTGAAGGAGAGTCGTAACGAGGCCAGTCCGCAAAGGCTCCGTGGGTTGCCTCGTCACAGGCTCGGCCGTAGGCTCTGGGTCCCCCCTCTCCTTGCTCGTGGACCGCCCCGTCATCCGTCTCCGCGACGGCTTCCCCGGCCAGAACGTCGACCTCCGCCCGGATATCCGCCGGTTCCAGCGGCTCATGATCGCGGCGGGCGAGCGGTCCGTCACGGCCGACGGCTGGTTCGGGACCCAGAGCCAGTCCGCGGCCCGCCGGCTTCAGGAGCGCTGGGGCTTTTTCGTGGACGGCATCGTTCGGCCGGCGCTGTGGCGCTGGCTCGAGCACATGCGCGACCACCCGGAGCAGGAGCCGAGCGCGCCGGGGGTCACGCTCGACCAGTTGATCGCCATCGTCGGGCAGGCTCGAGAGCAGCACGCGCGGCGGCACATCAACGGGCTCAACCAAGCGATGACCCGGTACGGCGTGACCACGCCTTTACGCCGGGCGCACTTCCTGGCCCAGATCGCCCACGAGAGCGGCGGGCTCCGATGGCCCGAAGAGCTCGCCTCGGGCGAGGCGTACGAGGGGCGCACGGACCTGGGCAACACCCAGCCCGGCGACGGGCCGCGCTTCAAGGGACGAGGTCTCATCCAACTCACCGGCCGGCACAACTACCAGCGCTACGCCGCCACGCTGCGCTCTCGGGGCGACACGGTCGACGTCGAGGAGGACCCGCACCGCGTCTCTGAAGACCCCTACGCCGCCGACGTCGCCGGATGGTTCTGGGACCTGCGCGGCCTCAACCGCCTGGCCGACGCCGACGACCTCGAGGCCGTAACGCGACGTGTCAATGGAGGGACGCGGGGGATCGACGAGCGAGAGCGGTACCTCACCCTCGCAAAGCAGGTGTTGCAGGCGTGATGGTCACAGGCCGTCCTCGATGGCGCGCCTCGTCCTCGAGGACGCCCACCCTCCACCCACCTCGAACGGACAACCGGAGCGCCCGCTGCGCGACGTCATAGGCGCTCGGGCGGGGGGCCTCCCGACCTCAGCGCGACACCCCCGAGAACGGCTCAGCGCCCGCGCCGCAGCACCTGTCGCCGAACCATGTCCAGCGCCGCCGTCGCCGTCAACGCGATGTTCACCTCGCGGTCCGACGTCAGCTGAAGCCGCACCGCCCTCGAGGTCGAGCCGTCGTCGTACGCGAGCCAGACCGTGCCAACGGGCTTGTTGGGAGTACCGCCACCCGGGCCAGCGATGCCGGTCGTGGCGAGCCCCACGTCAGCCCCGAACTGCGAGCGCGCTCCGGCGGCGAGTTGGAGCGCCACGGCCTCGCTGACGGCGCCCTCGTCCTCGAGGGCGGACTCCTCGACGCCCAGCAAGCCCACCTTGGCGGCGTTCGAGTAGGCCACGACGCCGCCCAAGAACGCCCTGCTCGAGCCAGGGACAGACGTCAACCGAGCGGCCACGGCGCCGCCGGAACAACTCTCCGCGACGGCGACCGTCAGCCCGTTGTCGACCAGCATCTCGAGGACAGCGCCCTCGAGGGCGAGCTGGCCCTCGCCAAATACGAGCGTTCCCAGGGTGTCTCGGATCGCGCAGATCGCGGCCTCGAGGTCGGCGCGGGCGTCCCCGTGATCGGCGCCGCGTGCGGTGACGCGAATGCGAACGGTCCCCAAGCTTGGGAGATAGGCCAGGCGCAGGCCGTCGGGAAGGTGCTCGGCGGTCTCCGCGATCATGGCCGACAAGTCGCTCTCGCCCTTGCCGACCGTCAGCAACGTCCTCGACAAGACGACCTCGTCCTGGCGCTCGACCAAGCGCGGCAGGACGGCGTGCTCCGAGATCGTCTTCATCTCGTGCGGCACACCGGGCATCACCGCGATGATGCGCCCCTGGGCTTCGCACCACAACCCCGGCGCGCTGCCCTTCGGGTTCTCCAGCGCCTCGAACCCTGCGGGCACCTCGGCCATGACGCGCCCGATCGCCGGCATGGTCCGTCCGCGGGATGAGTACCGAGCCTCGATGCGGTCGAACAGTCGTTGATCGAACTCGAGGTCGCGGCCGAACGCCTGGGCGACGGCGGCTCGCGTCACGTCGTCGTGCGTCGGACCGAGCCCGCCGGTCACGATCACGACCGACGCGCCGCCCGCATACCCGCCCTCGATGGCCGACGCGATCTCGTCGACGCCGTCCCCCACCGTCTCGCTCCGCCGCAGGTCGACCCCGACGGCCGCGAGTTGCTCGCCCAGCCACGCCGCGTTCGTGTCCACGATTTGTCCGAGTAAGATTTCGTCGCCGACGGTGATGAGATGACCGGTCATGAGGTTCAGAGTGTGGGGTGCGTCCCGACGCGTCCTCGAGGGCGCCCGTTCCAGACCGCTACGCTCCGGCCTCGACGTCCGTCACTCTCCTCCCCGCTCGCAGCTCCACGCCTTGGGATCGCGGCGCCACGCCGTCAGGGCGTCGAGCGCGTCGCCATCGAGGTCGCCAGAGGTCTGGGCCGCTGCGGCGAGCGCGTCGAGGTCGGTGAGCGTGTAGAGGGGGAGGCCGGCCTCGAGGAACGCGTCGGCGGCGTCGGGGAAGCCGTAGGTGAAGACGGCCAGAGCCGCGACCGGAACTGCGCCGGCGTCGCGGAGCGCCTCGACCGCGCTCAACACGGAGCCGCCGGTCGAGACCAGGTCCTCGACCACAGCGACACGCTGGCCCTCCACGACGGCGCCCTCGATGCGGTTCTCCTTGCCGTGCCCCTTAGCACTCGACCGGACGTAGCTGAACGGCAGTCCGAGCCGATCGGCCGCGAGGGCCCCATGCGCGATCCCGGCCGTCGCCGTGCCCGACACGGCCTCGAGGTCGACGACGTGCTCTCGGGCGAGCGCCACGAGCCCATCGGCGATCCGGCCTCGAACGTCGGGATGCGAGAGCGTGAGCCGGTTGTCGGTGTAGACCGGCGAGAGCCGGCCGCTCGCCCAGGTAAACGGGTCGTCCGGGCGGAGCGCGACGGCGCCGATGCGGAGCAGGTCACGGGCGAGCGTGTCGGCCAGGGTCATCGTGGGGGGTCTCGACCTCGAGGGCGGCCTGCGCACCTCGACCTCGAAGGCGAGGCACGTCGAGGACGGCTCAGGTCGTCGGGGTGGGGTCGCGGAAGTACAGGACGCCGGTGTAGACGGTCACGCCGGCCGTGACAATTAGGAAGGCCAACGCAGCCGGAGAGCTCAAGGCCTGGTACAAGAACCCACCGAGGTCGCCGAGGAAGCCGCCCAGGGCGCTCAAGTGCGAGCCGGCCAGGAACACGAACGCCGTGATCAAGAACGTCAGCTGCCACGCCGTCTTCCACTTGGCCGCCGAAGACGTTTGGAGCGGCCGTCCTTGTCGCTCCCGAACCGCCCGCAGAACCGTCACCGCCACGTCCCGCGCCGCGATGACGCCGATCGCGAGCCAGGGCAGCCATTCGCCTGCCGGCGCCGCCAAGCCGCGCCCGATCGGCTCCAGGAAGGGGATCAGGAAGAAGGCCCCCAAGACCAGGATCTTGTCCGCCAACGGGTCGAGGAACTGGCCCAGCCTCGAGGACACGCCGTAGGTGCGGGCGAGCCGCCCGTCGAGCCAGTCCGTGATCGCCGCCAGGATGAACAGCGTGGCGCCGGCCACCTGGCCCCACAGCGTCCCGGTCCACAGCAGGTACAGACACACCGGCGCCGCGATGATGCGGCCGATCGTCAGTGCGTTGGGGACGTGCTTCATGAGGAGTACCCCGCTCCGGGGGCACACGAAGATACCCCGATGGCCTCTTGTCCTCGAGGACGCCGTGAAGGGACCTGCCATAACGGCAATTGGACGCGTGCTGGCACGCCGCTTGTCGTGGCGTGAGGGGTGCTCGGAGTCTGCCTGAGCGGCAGGGGCCACGCGGATCCTGCCACCCAGGCCGGCGTAGCCCACCTATCCGGGCCTTGCGACGGCTCACACGAATCAGTCATCAACCTAGAAAACAAGTCCTCATGGGCAAGATCATTGGCATCGACCTCGGCACGACGAACTCCGTCGTCGCGGTCATGGAAGGAAACGAACCCGTCGTCGTCCCCAACGCTGAGGGCGGCCGGACGACCCCGTCGGTCGTCGCGTTCAAAAAAGACGGAGAGCGGCTCGTCGGCGCCCCGGCCAAGCGCCAGGCGATCACGAACCCGACCAACACCATCTTCTCCGTCAAGCGGTTCATGGGCCGCCAGCACGCCGAGGTCGGCGAGGAGATGAAGACGGTCCCCTACACCGTCGTCGCCGGCGACGGCGGCGTGGCCCGCATCGAGGTCGACGCGGCCGGCGACACCAAGAAGTACACGCCGCAGGAGGTCTCGGCGATGGTGCTCGGCAAGCTCAAGCAGACCGCCGAGGACTACCTCGGAGAGCGCGTGACCGAGGCCGTCATCACGGTCCCGGCCTACTTCAACGACGCCCAGCGCAAGGCGACCAAAGAGGCGGGCCAAGTCGCCGGCTTGGAGGTCAAGCGCATCTTGAACGAGCCGACGGCTGCGGCGCTCGCGTACGGCCTGGACAAGGTCGGCGACGAGGACCAGACGATCGCGGTCTACGACCTGGGCGGCGGCACCTACGACATCTCCATCCTGGAGCTGGGTGACGGCGTCTTCGAGGTCAAGTCGACGAATGGCGACACGCACCTCGGCGGCGACGACTTCGACCAGCGCCTGATCGACTGGATCGCGGACGAGTTCAAGCGCGAGGAAGGCATCGACCTGCGGAGCGACCCGATGGCGCTGCAGCGGCTCAAGGAGGCCGCTGAGAAGGCCAAGATCGAGCTCTCGGCCTCGACGGCGACGACCATCAACTTGCCGTTCATCACGGCGACCCAGGACGGTCCCAAACACCTGACCCTGGACCTCAGCCGGGCCAAGTTCGAGCAGCTGGTGGACGACCTCATTTCCCGCACCACCCCGCCGATGGAGAAGGCGCTCACCGACGCCGGGCTGACCAAGTCTCAGATCGACGAAGTCATCTTGGTCGGTGGCTCGACGCGCATCCCGAAGGTCCAGGAGGTCGTCGAGGCGTTCTTCGGCAAGGCCCCGAACCGCTCGGTCAACCCGGACGAGGTCGTCGCGCTCGGAGCCGCCATCCAGGGCGGCGTGCTCTCGGGCGACGTCTCGGACGTCCTGCTCTTGGACGTCACCCCGCTCAACCTGGGGATCGAGACGCTGGGTGGCGTCATGACGGCGCTCATCCCGGCCAACACGACGATCCCGACGCGGAAGTCGGAGACGTTCTCGACGGCGAGTGACAACCAGCCGTCGGTCGAGATCCACGTGCTCCAGGGCGACCGCTCGATGGCCGTCGACAACCGGACGATCGGACGGTTCCACCTCGATGGCATCCCGCCGGCCCCGCGTGGCCTGCCCCAAGTCGAGGTCACGTTCGACATCGACGCCGACGGCATCCTGTCGGTCTCGGCCAAGGACAAGGCGACCGGCAAGGAGCAATCGATCCGCATCGAGGCCTCGTCGGGCTTGAGCGACGCCGAGATCGAGACCATGCGCCGCGCCGCCCGCGACCACGCCGCCGACGACGCCCGCAAAAAGGAGTCGATCGACAAGATGAACCAGGCCGACAGCCTGATCTTCTCGACCGAGAAGAACCTGGTCGAGTACGGCGACAAGCTTCCGGCCGAGAAGCGCGCCGCGATCGACGCGGGGCTGGAGCGTCTCAAGGAGGTCCACCAGGGCCAGCAGGTCGACGAGGTCGAGTCCGCGATGGAGCAGCTCAACACCGCGTGGAGCGCGGCCGCTGAGGACCTCTACCGGGCCCAGCA
>NZ_JBARYR010000095.1:0-4868 GCF_049648075.1 Rubrivirga sp.
GCTCACCACCGTCTCGACGCCCGGCGTCTCGCGGGCGAGAGACCGGAGGAGTCCGACGGCGTCGCGGTTGGCGCGGGCGAGCGCGCGCGGCCCGTAGCCGAGCCCTCGGCCCCAGTCCATGTTGGCGCGCCACGTCGGCGCTTCGAGGACCATCCCCGTCGCGTGCCGCCGAGCGAGGTCGAGATAGGGCCGGTAGTAGGCCCGGAGCTGCTCCCGACCGCCGTCGGCGCCGAGCAGGACGAATGCGGCGAAGGCCGGGAGGTCGATCCCGCGGTGGAAGATGAGGTCCGTCTCCAGCCCCCCGTCGGTGAGAAACGGTCGGGGAGCGGCGAGATGGCGCAAGGTGCCGTGCAACATGGTCGTCGGAGGAGGGACACTCGTCATGACGCGGAACGGCTGCCGAGTCCCAAGGTGCTGGACCGCGCGGTGCTGGCGCACGCGTCGGGGCGCGCGGTACGCGTCACCGGCCGAGGTATGCCGACGGGTCGACGAGCCGGAGCGCGGGGTCGGTCTTGACCGGGTCGCGCAGGATGGGGTCGTGTTCTGAGCCGTACATCACGTGTACCCGGCGTTCCGGTCTGCCAGCGGCAAGAATTCCCGCTCGACCCGGTGCCGTTCGAACGCCACCCCTCCCCTCTCGACGGTCTCCACCTTCGTCACCTCGAACCCGGCGCCGAGGAACACCGGGAGGCTGAACGCGCTGGCCTCGGCATAGGCGTGGTCCATCCCGCCCTCTACGGCCGTCGTGACCGCGGCCGCCAGCAGTCGGCCGCCCAGCCCGCGCCGCTGGTGGTCGCCCCGAACGTAGAGCATCCCGACGCGCCCGTCAGGTTCGAGCGTGCTGAACCCGACGAGCTCACCGCTCTCCTCCGCGACGAACGTCCGCGCTCGGAGCACCGAGCGGTTGAACGCCTCCGCGTCGTCGGACCACGCCGCCCACGCCTCGACTTGGTCAGCCGTGTAATGGGACGGGCCGGCCGAGCGGACGGCGTCGCCGTAGATGCGGGCTAGGTGAGGGATGTCGGCCGGGACCGACGTTCGGATGGGAATGCACATCGGGTCGATGGAGGTCGCTAGGCGCCGTCTACTCGGCACGGGAGAGGAGACGCGCGCCCCACGGGCAGTACACGCCGATGGTCTCAGCCCAATAGTCGAGGTCGGCCTCGACATCGCTTCGGGGACGTCCGTCGCAGACCTCGATGGCGAGGTCGGGGAACGTGACGCTGGCGGGGTCGAGGTGCCACGAGTAGCTGTCGTTGAAACCGCCGTCGCCCCGCACGACGGTCCCGTGGACGACGCCGACGCGGCCGGCCGCCAGCGCGGCCTCAGCATGGTCGACTTGAGCCTCGGTGTCGAGTCCGAGCCGGAACCGCTCGGGGCCGTCGAGAGTGGCCACCTCAACCTCGTAGACGGCGAGCGCGATGGGGTCGGACGAGTCGCAAGCAGCGAGCGCGACGAGGGAGCACGCGATGAAGAGGGAAGAGCGAATCATGACGGCAGGGGAGGTGGGGAGCCGGAAGCGAGGTGCCTCCACTTCTCGTGACGCGACAACCGAGAGATCTCCCAAGCCACCCCGCTCCCTCACGTCGTCTTCGCGATCCGGTACGGCGTTGAGGTGGCGTGTCACGACCGGCGGACGCCGAAGGCCTCTGGAGAGGCGGTCTCGGTCCACGCCACGACCTGCCCGTGGTACTCCTGCCACGCCTCCCAAGCGCTCCGCGCCCACGCCCGGACGGCTCGGGCGTGACTCTCAACCGAGGTAGCGAGGACGACGTCCGCGACCGTGACGTCTCCGCGCGAGGCAGGCGGTACGAGCCACGGGTACGGCCCGCGCTCGACCGCTCGGCCGATCAGGCGCGTCGCGGCCTCTGGCGAGAGCCCTCGGTCCAGGACCGCGTAGAGGCTCAGGAGGTGAACGGCGACGGACTGCGCCGTCTGGGGCGAGGGCTGACCGGGATGCTGGGCGGCGTAGGCGTCGACGGTCAGCCGGTGCACAGCAAAGTGCCCAGGGCTCCCATACTCCCGAGCCAGGACCTCACCGTAGGCGGCCCAGCACCCCGGGGACGACTCCAGGTAGCGGTGGACCGGGCCGGTGCCGTCGGGGAAGAGCCCTCCGCAGCCGGGGCACGGGACGAGGAGCGGATCAATCATGGAATCGGGTGGCCGCAGGCGTGCGTGTGGCCGACCGACCTGCCACTCCGGTCGACGCGGCGTTATCGGGCGACATCACAACTGGGAGACTGGCAACCCGTGCAGACGCAGGAACGGAGATCGTGCCCCAATACCCACGCTGGAACGCGATCTGGCCATTGACGACGTGGAAGAACCCGCTTCCCTGTAAGCCGAGCGGGTCGCACCACTCGAGGATCGCCCACTTCCCGTCTTTGAACAGGTTTTCGACGACGCACGTCATCTGAGCCCCGGCGAACTCGCGCTCAAACATGGCCCGTATCGCGGGCCGACCCTTGACCGGCAGCTCGGCCACCTGGTGGTTGACGGCGTCGGCTGCGTAGAGCGAGGCCAGTCGGCCCGCGGCGAACGCGGCGACCCAGGCTTCGGCAGCTTCCGTTGGAAGCATCGGAGTATCCATCAAGCGAGTAGGTGGAGTCGCGCGTGTCTCGAATCGGTCGCGGACGTCCGGCGCAGGGGAGCGTTACGGTTTTGGGTCCGGGGTGTCGGGGGCTCCTGCCATTACGCGATTGAAGTCGAGGGGTTTGAGGGGTCCCTGCGTGAACGTGAGTTGGAAGCCGTCGGGGTCGGCGACGGTGCACTCGCGGGCGTTCCACGGCTTGTCCTCGGGCTCGGAGAGGATCTGCGCGCCGTGCTGGCGGGCGCGCTCGGCGACGGCGTCCACAGTCCCGTCCGTGACGGCGAACGTGAGCGTCACGCCTCTCCCCTTCTCCCCGGGACCTGGGGAGTCCGAGTCAGAGCGGAGCAGCAGGTCGGCATAGCGCGTCCAGCGGAGGTGCGATAGGGAGACGAGGCCGTCCGGGTTGGCCATCGTGAAGACGTCCTGGAAGCCTAGCGCATCCTGGTACCACGACGCCGAGTGGGCCGGGTCGGCGACCTCGAGGACGGGGAACGACGGCATGGGATAGATGTCGGGAGCTGCGGGCATGGGAGTCGAGGAGGGTATGAGGATCAACGGGTCGATGCGATGGCGGAGTCGGGAGCGGCCAAGCCTGGCGAGTTCGCGAGCGTCCGTCGGCGCGGGCTGTGCTCCAGCACGTGGTGCATCCGCGAGACCTGGTCGGCGGTGAACGTGCTCATGCAGCGGTCGGCGGTCCAGTTCATATAGTTCTCCACCATCACCGGCTGGCCGCTGCAGCCGGTGGGCGCGGGCGACGGACACCCCGTAAGCGGAGTTGACTGAGCCGGCGTGTCCAAGCAGTGGTCGTTCGCGTCGCAATTCCCTCCGCCCCAGGGGTGGAGCAGCCCGAGGTAGTGCCCGACCTCGTGCGTGAGCGTCCGCCCGAGGTTGTACTCGGAGTCGAGCGACGACGCCCCGAAGTGGGCCGAGTTGACGAGCACGCCCTCGGCCTGGAACGGCTCGCCGACGAGCAGGTGGTCGGCACCGGGGAGATCGGTCTCGGGCCCGGTCGCCAGCCCCAGGACGACGTCGACGGTAGACGGCGGGAGCGGCATGGTCCAGACGTTGAGGTAGTGCTCCGGGGGCCAGTACCCGTAGAAGGCGAAGCGGTCAAACAGGCCGTTCCCCTCTACCGGGTTGTCGACCTCAGTCGCGTTGACGCGCACGATCCCGGTCGTCGCCGTCCCATCCGGGGCCGTCCGGGCTAGCACGAACTCGACGCGCGCGTCGGCGCCGTCCGGATGCGTGTTGAAGCCTCGCGTGCCCTCGCGACGGCGATAGTCGTCGTTGAGGCCTTCGATCTGCCCCTCGATGCGCGCGAGGGAGAGGTTGTGACCGACGCCGACCGGTTCGCCGTGGTGGACGACGTGGACCACGACCGCGATCCGGTACACGCCGTCGTGAAGAGACGGAGGCGGCTCGGGGTCGCTGACGTTGTCGCACGACACCGCCGCCGCCGACAGGGAGACGACGAGCGCCACGGCTACGAGCGCGCGCACGCTGGAAAGGGTCGAGGGCGCGTGGGTCACGGGTGGAAGGGCGTCGTGGGCGGAGATAGAGGTCAAGAGGCCGAGGCTGTGGGCCTCGTCATGCGCTGGGCCAGGTCCACCCGCGGAGCGCGTAGTAGCGCTTGCGTGGCGTCGCTCGCAGCGCGTCAATGCCGTTGCGTCGGCACCACGCGAGGTGAAACAGGAGGCCGGCTGAAACGAATAGCGTGGGCACCCAGAGCGCCCCGTGCCCCACGACCGGAACGAGCCCGAGCGTGAGGGCGGCGATGACCGTCCACTTCAGGATCTTCCTCCACGGCGGCGTCTCGGCCTCGAACGGGGCCAGCACCGAGGTGCCGACCAGGTGAAGGGCGAGGAGGACGCCGAGTTCGAGTTCGATTCCCATGAGACGGAGAAGCGAGGGTGAGGAGATGGGCCAGTCAGCGAACTGGCGTGACCGTCACGTCGGCGACGTGGGCCACCGTCCCGGGGCCGACCCACAGAGCGAGCCCGCCTTCTGCAGGCGCATGCTTGAGGTCGACGACGAGCGTGGGCTCCGGCGCCCCGTGGACGAAGAGCCGCGCCCGCTCGCCGTCGAGCTCGACGCGGACCTGGGTCCACGCGCCCGCTTCGAGGTCGACGTAGGCCTCGTACCGGAACGGCTCCTCGGTGCGCAACCGCCGCCAGCCCCACTTGGGCGAGGCGATGTACTGGGTCGCGTGGTTGCGGAGCGCCTGGCTTTGGGCGCGGCCATTCGTCGGGCGGAGGTAGATCGCCTCGAAGCGCTCGGC
>NZ_JBARYR010000096.1:0-1790 GCF_049648075.1 Rubrivirga sp.
GGCAGAGAGGGAGCGTGAAGATCGGAAGCGCTACCGAGACAGTCTAGCTCCCGTCGCGGTTTCGTTCACGTGCTGAGCCTACGTCTGTGACGGACGCGGATCTCCGCGCGGCGGTCGTCCTCGAGGACGCGTCAGATGCGGACCCAGATGTTTACACTCTTGGGACCGAGCGCGACGCTCTGCTCCCGGAGCCGCCGCACGCCGGCACCGTCCCGGACGGGCAGGTCCACGACGCCATCGACGGCGGACGCGAGGTCGAGGACCCACTCCCCGTCCGGCACGCCCTCGAGGACGGACGGCTCGTCGCCGGCGTTGACCGCCACCATCACCTCGTCCCCGACGACGTAGGCGAGCGCGTGATCGTTGCCGACCTCGAGGGCGCGGACCCACCCCTCAGGCACGGCTTCTCCGATGCGGAAGACCTCGCCGACCTCGCTCAGGCGGAGCGCGATCAACTCTTGCCACCAGTCGTGCATCTCGGCGTAGTCGACGGGCCCGTCGCCGCCGACGGTCGTCCAATCAAACCCATTGGCGGCGCGCAGGTTGTAGGTATCGCCGCGGCCCTTGATGTAGATCGGGGCGATGTCCATCTCCGTCCGCTCCCACTCGCCGTCGATCTCTTCGGGGAGCGGCGACAGGCCCTTCGACCGGGCGATTTCAGTTCCCCCGTGCATCACCACCGGCCCGAGCGACGTCATCAGCAGCGTGGCCGCGATCCGCATCTCGGCCTCGAGGACGCCTTGGCGACCGTCCCACGCGCAGTCGCCGGTCTGGCAGCTTGCGAACCGGTCGGCCAGCGCCCAGTTGTCGTGGATGTCGAGGTAGCCGATCCCCTGGTTGGGCGTCGGCTCCTCGGCGTAGTCGTTGGCGACGCCGGCGAGCGCGGCGTCCCTCATGGCCGTGTCTCCTCCTGCGAAGCCCCTCGAGGACGGGGCTGGCGTCGGGTCATCGAGAGGCGAGCCTTTCCAGGCGTTGCGGGCCTCGTCCTGAAAGAAGGTGATCGGGGAGTCGGCCTTGTACCAGTCCCACGACGGGTTGGCCTCGTAGTCCGGGTCGTTCGAGGCGATCCAGGGCTCGCCGTAGATCAGCACGTCGTCGCCGAGCGAGGCTTGGATCCAGCGCAGCGTCTGCTCATCGGTCTGGCCCGCCAAGTCGATTCGGAAGCCGTCGACGCCGAAGACCTCGACAAAGTGGCGGAGTTGATCGAGCATCCAGCGCTGCATCATCGGCCGGTTCTCCGACTTCGTCTCGTTTCCGAACGCGCCGATGTGGTTGCCCTCGTCGTCGAGCCGGTAGTAGTACCACTTGTCGATCCCGTTGAACGTCAGGAGCTGCTCGACGCCCTCCATGTTCTCGCCCGTGTGGTTAAACACGACGTCGACGACGACGGCCATGCCGCGGGCGTGCAGGGCGTCGACCAAGTCGCGGAACCGCTCGCGCTCACGGCCGGGCTCGTCGCCTTGGGACCGGAAGCGGGACTCGACGGCGAACGCGTGCGTGGTCCGGTAGCCCCACTGGTAGTTCTCCGTCGCAACGCCCTGCTCGATCATGAACGGGTCGTCTTGGAAGGCGGTCTGCCACGCGTCGTCGGGGTAGTGCAAGAACTCCTGGATCGGCATGAGGTGGACCACGTTGACGCCCAGTCGCTCGAGGTAGTCGATGCCGACGGGCTCGCCGCGATCATTCGTCAGACCGGGCATCGCGAACGCCTCGAGTGGGCCGACGCCGCCCTCGAGGCCGGGGAGCTCGTCGGTAAAGTCCTGGACGTGGACCTCGTAGGCGACGACGTC
>NZ_JBARYR010000097.1:0-1524 GCF_049648075.1 Rubrivirga sp.
GGGACGCTTCACCGCGACTCGGCCGGAACGTTTATCGGGTCCTTTGTCTCGCCGGAGATTCGAGATCTGCGCTTTGTCTCGGCTTCTGAGCAGGGTCCAGCAGACATCGGACCGTAGGTCGTACGCAGAACCCCCATAATCAGGTCTTTGTCAAGTGAGGCGTTTTTCGAGCCGTAAGGCCAGTCTCGTCCTGCACTCCCCGGTCAGAGGAGCGCGACAGTCTCGGAGCATCGGCGCCGCTTCGTCAGATCGGTCCGGTCCTCGTCAGTCGCTCCCCACCGTCACCGGCGGGACGAAGCGCTGGCGGGCCACACCCCCATACGGGCTCTCGTGACCGTTCTCGGCCACGGACGGGCTCGGCGCCCATCGTCCCAGATCTCTGTCGGCGGCACGCCTACCCGCTTCCCACTCCCACCAAGGGCGGTACGGGACCGGAGCCCCGCCCGTCGCCAGTTCTACCGGCCGGGCTTGCGAGTAGGGGCCATAGCTCCTTCTTCGTCCGGCTCAGAGGTCTCCCTTTGAACTGGCCGTTGAAGTCTTGGTGCTTGCGCAACACGTGGTACGCGATGCGAGCGATCTCTTTGGCGACGAGCGAGCGCGCCACCGCCTCGGGCTTCTTCCGCCGCTTCGAGCCGTACCACGCCTTCACTTCGGGGTAGTACTGGATGGCCCGGACGCCCGCGTGGCTGAAGGCCAGCTTGAGATAGCGGTTGCCGTCGCGGGATCGTTTGTGGCGGACCCGGTCGCCCGAGTTGTCGGCGCCGGGCACGAGGCGGCAATAGCTGAAGAAGGCCCGGTCGCTCGCAAACCGCGCGACGTCGTCGACTTCGAGCCGGATCGAGAAGGCGCACGCCTTGCCGATGCCGGGGATGCGGAGCAGGCGCTGCACGTCGGCGTCGGGGACGAGGTGGGGCACGAGCGCGCTCTCCAGGCGCTTGACCTGCGCGCGCAGGAGCTCGGCCTGCTCGATGTGGGCCTCGGCCTGGAGTTGCCCGAAGGCGTCGAGGTCGGACACGTCGCGGACGTTGTGCTTCTCGAGGAGCCGCGCGATCGAGTTCTGGGCGGCCACGCGGCGCTCGACGAGCTTGAGGCGCGTGCGGAGCACGTCGCGGAGGGGCCGCATCTCGTCAGAGACCATGTGCGCTTCGGGCAGGAGATCAGTCCGCAGAAGATGGGCCAGCATCGCCGCGTCGGCCGAGTCGGTCTTGACTTTGGCCGCGGTGATGGCCTTGACGCCCTTGGCGTGCGCGAGGTGGAGGTCGACGGTATCCGCGAGCGTGTCCTTAACCCAGTACCACCCCGTCGTGCATTCGACGGTGGCGGCGTGGCGTCCGGGCTGCTGGGCGAAGTAGGCCAGGAGCGCCTTGGGCCGGCAGGGCATCTTGGCGGTGGCCACGACGGCACCGGCGGCGTCGAGCGTGGTGGCGGTGACGGAGCGCTTGTGGAGGTCGAGGCCGGTGAAGTAGTCGGGCGTCATGGCTCAGGCGGCGAGTGGGATCTCAAGGAAGGCATCCTGATTGGAAT
>NZ_JBARYR010000098.1:0-4709 GCF_049648075.1 Rubrivirga sp.
CGGCGTCCCCGTTCATCGCGTGGACCGGCCCGCCGGCCGGGTTCGACGAGCAGACGGCCCTCCACCTGCTGGGCGGCGTCTCGATCCCCGTCGCGTCCGGCGTCCGAGTCGGGGCCGAGGGCTACGCGCGCCGGATCGACGGCCTGCCCGTCCCAATCTGGAGCGCCCGCACCCAGTTCACCCTGATCCCGACCGAGGCCCGGTCGACGTCGTACGGCGCCGACGCCCGCGTCGAAGTCCAGCGCGGCCCGGCGTACCTCTACGCGTCGTACGCCTACGGGGTCACGGAGTACTCGTCGGTCGGCGGCCCCTTCCAGGTGCGCGGCGGCGAGTCGTACGAGCGGTACTTCCCGGCCCACGACAGACGGCACCAGCTTCAGATGGCGGCGCAGCTCGATGTCGGCGGCTTCGAGATCGGGGCGCGGTGGCAGTTCGGGTCGGGGCTGCCGTACACGCGGCCGTTCGGGTTCGACGTGGTCGTGCCGCCGTTCGGGTTGCCCGAGGTCACGACCTCGCCGGGCTTCCCACGCGTCGTGTTCGAGCAGCCGTTCAACGGGCGCCTCCCGTCGTACCACCGGCTCGACCTGACAGCAGGCACAGAGATCTCGCTAGGCCGCGCCGCCCTCGACGTGCAGGCCGGCGCGATCAACACGTACAACCGCGACAACGTCTTCTACTACGACGTCTTCCGGGGGCGCCGGGTAAACCAGCTCCCGATCGTGCCCTACGTCTCGGCGCGACTCAGGACGCGGTAGTGCGCTGGCTCCCCGCCCTGCTCCTGCTCGCCGCGTGCGAGGTCCCGCTCGACCCCATCGAGCCGTCGGACCTGGTGTACTCGCTCAGCGGCTACCTCGACGCCTCGGCCGACACGCAGTGGGTCCGCGTCGAGCCGTTCGACCGGACGGCCGCCCTCGACCCGGGCCTGATCGACGCGACGGTCAGCTTGGAGGGGGCCGGCCTCGAGGTCGAGCTCGAGCAAGAAGTCCGGGCGTTCGTGACCGGACCGGCCCACCTGTTCTGGACCACGGCCGGCGTCGACCCCGGCCGCGAGTACCGGCTCCGCGCCCGCCGCTCGGATGGGGCGGAGGCCACCGCGGCCATCGAGATCCCAGACACGACCGGCGTCGACGTCCAGGTCGCCGGGATCGACCGGTTCCCACCCAGCTGCCCCATCGTCGCGTCCGTGCAGGGCGCCGAGGACCTGGCCGATGTCCGGGCGGACTACTTCTTGTTGGAGGGGGACCGGGTCGTGCGCCGGTCCGTGTCGTACTTCCCGTTCATCGGCGACCGGACGGACGGGAGCCTGCAGGTCTCGCTGTACCCGGGCACGGACCTCCGACTCGTGGCCCCACAGGGCACGGACACGTCGGTCATCGTCGTCGCGATCACGAACGCCGGCTGGCCCGACGTCGCGGGTCTGTCCTTCGAGGACCTCCTCCAGTTCCAGGCGCCCGGCCTCGATCGCGCCGTCGGGTACGTGGGCGGGGTGGTCACGCGCCGGTTCCCGTTCCGAGCCGACCGGCGGTGCACGGACCCGCGCCGCGACGGGTGACCCGGCCTCTCCTCCTGCTCTTGGTCCTCGCCGGCTGCGACGCCTCGCTCGACCCCATCCTCGAGGCCGACGTCTACTACTCGCTGAGCGGCTACCTCGACGCCAGCGCCGACACGCACACGGTCCGCGTCGAGCCCGTCGGGCGCGTCGTCGAGACGCCGCCGGACGGGCCGCTCGACGTCCGCGTGACCCTGTCGGGTCTCGGCCTCGAGGTCGAGCTTCGGCAACGCGTCGACCGACTCGTGACCGGCCCGGCCCACCGCTTCTGGACGACGGCCGACCTCGAGGCGGGACGGACCTACCGCCTGACCGTTCGCGACCCGAACGGCGCCGAGACCGCGACCGACGTCGCAATCCCCGCCCTCGAAGACGTGGACGTCGAGGTCGTGCCCGGCCCCAACAACTGCCCCGTGTTCGTGTCCGTCGACGGAGCGCCACGCTTGGCTGACGTTCAGGCCCACTACACCGTTCGGTCGTCGTCGGGCGCCGTCGAGCGGTTCGAGTTTTCCCACCTGCTCGCGATCGACCGCGGCGCGGACGACGTGTACCGGACCGAGGTCTTCTCGGGCGACGACACGAGCCGGTTCCAGGTCGAGGCCGACGCCGCCCTCGAGGCCGAGGTCGTCGTAGCGATCGGGTCGGAGGCGTGGCCGGAGGCGGCGGGTCTCACCTTGGAGGCCGCCATTGGCTACAATGGGGACGTCGAGAACGGCGTGGGCTTCGTCGGCGGCGTGGTAACGCAGCGGTACCCGTTCCAGCCCGTGATCTCTCGGGGCTCCTCCTGCATGTCCGGGCGTAGATGAAACGACTGGCTTTCCTTCTCGCTCTCGTCTCGGCCGGATGCGAGGTCCCGCTCGACCCGATCGAGCAGACGGATCTGGTGTACTCGCTGAGCGGCTACCTCGACGCCTCAGCGGACACGCAGTGGGTCCGCGTCGAGAACGTCTCGACCGTCGCGGAGGTGAGCCCGGACGCCCTCGAGGCCGACGTCGTGCTGACGGAGCTCGGGAGCGGCCTCGAGATCGTGATGCAGCAGAAGGTCCAGACGTTCGAGAACGGTCCCGCGCACCTGTTCTGGACGACCGAGGACGTCGAGCTCGGCGGCCGGTACCGACTCGTCGCCCAGCGCCGCGCCGACGGCGCCGAGACCACGACGACCGTCTCGATCCCCGCCGACGGCTCGTTCGAGGTCGAGGTCCGCGATGGGAGGTTCACATGCCCGACGTCCGTCACGGTGCGTGGCGCCGACGCGCTCGCCGACGTCCAGGCTCGCTACGTGGTCACAGGCCCTCGAGGGCGGCCGTTCCGGTTCGCCTACATCGACGAGGTCCGGGACGTCGAGGACGTCGGGTTCGTGGGCTCGGTGTACCCCGGCGAGGACGCTACCCAAATGGGCATCGACCCGGTCACGTTTGCGGGCCTGGCGTCGGCCGAGATCGTCGTCGCGGTCACGACCGACGACTGGCCCGACCTCTTCCGCCAGACCCTCGAAGACGCGCTCACCGTCGAGGGCTTCGGCGTCGAAAACGGACTCGGCTTCGTGGGCGGCGTCGTGACGGAGCGGCGCCCCTTCGTCCCAGGGATCAACGGGTCGCCGTTCGGCCCGCCGCCTGGCCCGTGCCGCCGATGAAACGCCTGCTCCTCCTGCTCTGGGTCGCTTTGGCAGCGTGCGAGGCGCCGCTCGTCCCGATCGCGCCGTCGGACCTGGCGTACTCGCTGAGCGGCTACCTCGACGCCTCAGCGGACACGCAGTGGGTCCGCGTCGAGCCGTTCGGGATCTCGGCCGTGGCCGTCGCCGACCTCGAGGGCGAGCTGCCCGCCGACGTGTTCCTCGGGCTCCCCGACGGCTCGCGCGTGCCGATGACGCAGGACGTGCGGTCGTTCGTGACCGGCCCCGCCCACCTGTTCTGGACGACGGAGGACGTCGCGCCCGGTCGGGCGTACCGCATCGAGGTCGAGGGCCACGACGGCGACCGCGCCGTGGCGACGGTCGAGGTCCCCGATGTGGACGCGCTCGACATCGAGCTCGTCGACGGCGTCATCCACTGCCCCACGGCGGTCCTGGTCGGCGGGGTCGAGTTCCTGGTCGACGTCCAGTCGCGGTACACGGACCCTCGCACTGGCCAGTCCTTCCGGTTCTCGAAGGCCGAGTCGTTCACCGAGGTGCTCAGCGGCTCGACGCGGGCCTCGATCTACTTCGGCGACGACGCGGCGCTGATGGACGTGCCGCTGCTCCCGTGGCAGGCCGGCGTCTCGATGGAGGTGTTCGTCGCCGTCGGCACGGACGATTGGCTCACGCCGTCCGAGCTCTCCCTCGAGGGCGCCCTCTCGCACGCGGGCCTCGGCCGCATCGAGGGCGGCGTCGGGTTCGTGGGTGGCGTCGTGACGCGGCGTTTCCCGTTCGTCCCGGGCGTCGGCAAGTTTCCGACGCCGTACACGGACGAGCCCTTCGAGCCCTGCCTCGCGCCGTAGGGAGGGTTGGGGATTGGACCGGGCGCCGTGCCAGGGTTCCCGCCCTCGAGGCCGATTCGCTCTCGAGGCCGCCGGATCCTCCTCACCATCCCGCCGACCTCGAGGTCGCCAGGTCGAGTCCCCCCTCCCTGCGTGAGGAGGGGGACAGGGGGTGGTGTCGCCGTCCTCGAGGCCGCGCCGCACGAACCACTCTCGGCCGCCTTCTCGCCCTCGAAGCCGAACCGTCCTCAACCCCCAGGACCGCGCATCGAGGGCCGCGCCGATTCCGCATCGATTCTCGTCCTCGAGGCTGGATCCAACGCATCTTCCCATACCTCTTGCCTCCTGCCCTTTGTCCTCTCCCCGCATCGTTTTCATGGGCACGCCTGACTTCGCCGTGCCCGCCCTCGAGGCGCTCGTCCAAGCCGACCTCGCGCCCGTCGCCGTCGTCACCGTGCCGGACAAGCCGGCGGGCCGAGGACAAAGGGTCCGGTCGTCGGCCGTCAAGCAGGCGGCGGAGCGCCACGGACTCCCCGTGCTCCAGCCCGACTCGCTCCGCGACCCCGGCTTCGTCTCCGCCCTCGAGGACGCCTCGCCCGACGTGATGGCCGTCGTCGCGTTTCGGATCCTGCCGCCCGAGGTCTACGAGATCGCACGCTTGGGCGCGTTCAACCTGCACGGGTCGCTCCTGCCCGCCTACCGAGGT
>NZ_JBARYR010000099.1:0-3196 GCF_049648075.1 Rubrivirga sp.
GACCTGCCCCGAGGGCCGCCGCACGGCGACAGTGTCGAGCGCGACCTCGAACGGAGCCGAGTCGTCCCGTTGCCCCGGCGCCACGACAGCCGCGAGCGGGAGGCCGCGCCGGTCGATCACGAGCCGGTCGATCACGAGGTAAACCTCGGTCGTAAGATCGCCGCGTGACCGCCCCAGCGCATAGTCCGCCGGCTCACCAGCGCGAGCGGCCCGGTCGGCGGAGCCCCCCTTTTCGGGCGCCCTCGGCGACGCGCCAGGCCCGGACCGTAGTCGAGTTGACGCAGAAGGCCGACCACTCGATGAGTCCGACGCGGTCGAGCGGGCCGTCGTCGCGCCACCGCGCGAAGTGGCCGTAGACGGTCTTCCAGGGGCCGAACCGACCGGGGAGATCGCGCCCCTGGGCGCCGGTCTTGAGCACCCAGAGTACGCCGTAGAGCACGAGCCGGTGGTCCTTCCACTGGCCGCCCGGTCGGCGAGGACGCTCGAAGAGGTCGGCGATGGCCGCCCACTGGCGGTCGGAGAGGATGTGACGACGAGGGGCCAAGAGTTCGACGGCGGGTGAGGTCGCCGAGGCTACCGAATCACGAGGCAGAGCCTAGGCAGGGGCTAGCTCAGAAGACGATGCCGACATCGGCATGGAGCGACCCGTAGCGCCACGCGTCGTCGCCGAGCCCGTTCACCTCGACGCGCGCGGTCGAAAGCCGGTACCCGGCGCGGACTTCGACGCCGATCGTGGGGTCGGCGAACGGCGCGAGCGTGTAGCCAACGTCGAGTTGGCCGCCGACGCCGATCCCGAACTGGTGGAAGAACTCTTGCTCGCCCGAGTCGCCGACGAACCGGTCCTTGGTGAACACCGACGCCATCCCGACCGTCCCGCGGACGTAGGCGCCCGAGTCGAGCGGGTAGACCTTGAGCGACGGGCCGACGTCGACGGTGTTGAAAAAGTACCCCTCGGCGTAGCCGCCCTCGGACGGCTGCGTCCCGGTGAGCGAGCTGTTCACGACGACGCCGTAGAGCAGACCCCGCGTGAGCGGCCGGTGGTAGGCGACCTCGAGGCGGAATCCGGTCAGGGCGCCGTAGTCGCCCACGTCGCGGCGGGCGCCGTCGGGGCCGGCGTGGTAGCTCAGGCCCGCGTCGCGGAGGTCGCGCGAGCGGAGGAGCTCCTCGCCGCCCAGGACCTGGGGGAGCACCACGCCGACGGAGAACTCGAGCTGCTTCTCGGCTCGGACGTCGGGCGTCGTCTGGGCCGCGGCAGAAGGGGTGAGGTCCAATAAAGCCGCCAGCAGGGCGAGGGCGAGAGATCGGGTCGTCATGGGTTCGGTGTGTGTGGAGGAGGCCGTAGTATGGCCGTTCTTGTTTGGGCAGGGTTTCGGCCACTGCCGAGCTTCGCTCGGCCCGGTGGAGGCCCCCGTCGTCTGTCTCGATCCGATGTTGAACGCGTTCCGCCAATCGCTCTCGCCGCTCGTCGACCTCTCGGACCAGGCGTGGAGAGAGATCGAGGCTCGCGCGGTCCCCGTCGAGTTCGGGCGTGGGGACGTCCTCCTGCGTGTGGGGGAGCGGTCGGGACGGATCGTCTGGCTCCACAGCGGGGGCGTGAGGTACTACGCCCTCCGCGACGGGAACGAGCACGTGACGGGGTTCGACTTCGAGGGCGCCTTCGCAGGCGACTACGGCGACTTCTTCGAGGGCCGACCGGCCTCTCATACGGCCGAAGCCATCGAGGCCGTCGAGGGGCTCGCCATCACGAGCGCCGACTACCGAGCGCTGGTCGAACTCGCCCCAGGCCTCAGCGCACTAAAAGCCGTCGCCGCAGACCGGCTCGTCGAAGGCCTCCGGACCCGAGCGTCCGAGTCTCAACAAATCCCAGCCGAGGAGCGGTACCGCCGACTTCTCGACCGGAGCCCTCACGTGATCCTCCGGGTCCCTCAGTACATGGTGGCCTCGTACCTCGGCGTCACACCGGAGGCGCTGAGCCGGATCCGACGGCGACTCCGGTAGCGACACCCCGAGATCAGAAGCCGTACCCCACAGAGACGTTGACGAACGGCCGGATGTCGTACGCCTCGTGAACGACGACCGAGCCGTCCGTCATCTCGAACTGGACCACGCCATCGTCGAGCGTCGTCGCGACCGTCGGCCAGTATCGGACCGAGGGTTCCAGTCGGAAGCCACGTCCCAAGGGCAGGGCGTAGTACACTCCGGCCCCGGCCGTGAACGTGGTGTACTCGGCGGCGACGGCGCCCTCGACGGAAGCCTCGTGCCGGTGCGCCTTGAACTCGGCACGGACGTCGAGCCGTGGAGTCAGCCGGTATCCGAGTCCGAAACCGGTCGTCCACGGGACGTCGAGGTCGAGGCCGATGTCCCGGTCGGCCTCGATGAGGAGGGCGTCGTCGAACGTGTTGAAGTCGAGCGCGATACCGTGGGAGTACTCGGCGACGAACCGTCCTCGGTGGACCGACGCGGCGACGTTGACGCCCCCGAGGGCGATCTGGTTGAGGCCGGCCATGACCGTGACCCGGTCGTCGAAGGTGGGGTGCGGCGGGTCTGAGGAAGTGGGCTGGCCGAGCGCGCTCGGGGGTACGAGCAGGACAAGCAGGGCGAGCGTCAGAACGGGGTGGTCCATTGGTTCGGGAGTGGGGTGCCCGCCCAACATGCCCCGCCGGTGAGCCCGGAGTCATTGACCTGGATCAAGAACGGCGCAGACTGAGCACCGGATCTGCGGTCGGCGTTGTCCATCCGTCTACCGTCTCGTCGCAGCAGCCTTCGTCCCCAACCCCCACGGCGACCCGTCCGACGACCGGGCCGAGAACCTAGAGTGGGTCACGCGCGCCGAGAACATGCGCGGTCAAGCGCGACGGGCACGTCCCTCGCGGGCCGCCTGCTCGGCGATTCAACTGTCTCTCGTGTGATCAGGCATCGTGCTTCGGGAGTCCGCCACGACCCGTGCTAGAGCCGTCCCCAACGGGTATCGGGGTACGGATGTGGCGACCCCCAACACCGGACACGACGCTTCAAACCATGCGAACCCCCTCCGCCTCCGCTCTCTGTGGTCAACTCGGCGGCGGTGGCATCGCCATGCTCGGGTCGCTCTTCAACAAACGGCCGGAGACGCTGGACTACACGAGCGAGGTCGAGGACCAGTACGGCGAGGGCCAGTACGGCTCGGCGCAGTGCCGTCTCGACCGCCGTTTGAACC
>NZ_JBARYR010000100.1:0-13928 GCF_049648075.1 Rubrivirga sp.
CCGATCCTGCGAGTGCCCTCGCGGTAGCGGCACTTTCCAGTCTGTCTCGGCGTTTCGAGCCCAACGGTATCCAAGGTCCATGAGAACTCTCGTCTTTTCCATTACCCTCCTCGGTCTCGGCGCGTGCGGGTCAGACCCGACGCCCCAGACGGACGCGACCGCGACGGGCGGGTCCGAGCCGGAGGTCGAGTACAGCTCGCCCATCGTCGAGGTGGCCAGTGCCGCGGCACTCGTGGACGACCTCGACGCCCTCGAGGCCGAGACGGTCGTGCTCAACTTCTGGGCGACGTGGTGCGGACCGTGCCGCCTCGAGTTCCCGGAGTTTATCGAGTACGACCGCGAAATGGAAGGGGAGGGCGTCTCCGTCCGGTTCGTGTCGCTCGACCAGCCGACCGACCTGCCGCTCGTCAAGGCGTTTCTGGCGGAGCATGAGGTGGACGACCCATCGTACCTCTACACCGGCCAGGGCGACATGACGCGACAGCTCAACCCGTTCGTCGGCGGCGCCATCCCGATCACGATGATCCTGGACGGCGAAGGGATCGTCCAGCACACGCACGTCGGGCGGATGTCCTACGACGACCTGTCCGAGACGGTCGCCACGATTCGCGCCGGCGGCGATCCCAGCGCGTCGTGAAGATCCGAGCACTCACACTGATCGTCGCGTTGTCCTCGACGGCAGCGGCGCAGATCGACTACGGTGGCGGCCTGCCCCTCGCCGGCGAGTCGTTCCAGGCCCAAAGCGGCTCGACGGTCGTCCTCGATGCGGTGACCGGCGACGCCGGTCTCGTGGTGGTGTTTTGGAGCAGCGTGTGCCCTTGGGCGGACCGCTACGAGGCGCGACTCTCGGAACTCATGGACACGTACACGCCCGCCGGCATCGGCTTCGTCTTGGTCGACTCTGGCGATCCCGCCCTCGAAGACGGCTCGGCCGCGCCCCCGGAGCCGAGCACGTTGCCCGCGCCCGTCATCGCCGATACAGATGGGCGATTGGCCGACGCCTTCTCGGCGCGGAGCACGCCCCACATCTTCTTTTTCGGCCCCGACCAGACCCTTTTGTACGACGGCACCTTGGACGACAGCCCCGCGGCTCGCGAGCGCGTCCGCACGCCGTATCTCGCTCTCGCTATGGACCAAAGCATCGCCGGTTTGCCCGTCGAAATCCAACGGACGCAGGCCTTCGGCTGCACGATCAAGAGGGCCGGAGAGTGAGTGGACTCTTGCATACCGCCACCGCCCTCGAGGACGTGTGCGCCCGTGCCCGCGACCTCGAAGCGGTCGCCCTCGACACCGAGTTCGTGTGGGAGCGGACCTACTACCCCGCCCTCGGACTCGTCCAGATGGGGTTGGGCGGCGGCGACATCGTCCTGATCGACACGGTCGCCCTCGAGGGCGAACTCGGCCCTCTGGGTAATCTCCTCGAGGACGAGTCGGTCGTCAAGATCCTGCACGACGCGACGCAGGACTTGCAGATCCTGGCGCGAGCGACCGACGCCCACCCCCGGCGCGCGTACGACACCCAGCGCGCCGGCGGATTCGTCGGGCTGACAGCCACAACGTCGCTGCAGGACCTGGTCGAGTGGGGCGTTGGCCTTCGCCTGGACAAGGGCGAGACGCGGTCGAATTGGCTTCGGCGCCCGCTTTCTGAGAGCCAGCAGGAGTATGCCGCGGCCGACGTCCGCTACCTCCACGAGTTGCGGACCAAACAGCTAGCGAAGGCTGAAGAGCTGGGCCGGACCGGCTGGGTCGAGGACGAGATGACCCGGTACGACGACCCCGATCTCTACCTCGAATCCGACCCGGACGAGGCGGTCAACCGCGTCAAGGTCCGAGGCATCGGGCGGATGTCGGGACGCCAACGAGCCGTTCTGCGGACGGTCTCCGCGTGGCGAGAGGTCGAGGCCCGCAAGCTGGACCGGACACGCCGGATGGTCTTGCCGGACGAGATGCTAGCCAAGATCGCGGACTACGGTCCGGGCTCCTTCGACGACCTCAGCTCGCTCAAGATGACGGACCGCCAGATCAGCCGGTACGGCGACGGCGTCCTCGAGGCCGTGCAACTCGGCATCGAGGCCGAGCCCGAGGACCGGCCGCGTCGAGGCCGGCCCGGACCGGAGGAGTTCCGTCAGCAGGCCCGCTTGCAGATCGCCCAGGGCTTCTTGGTCGGACGCTGCGAGCGGTCGGGCGTCGACCCGATCCTGGTGGCGACCAAGTCCCAACTCGGCGACCTCGTCGAGGCCGGCCCGGACGCGGTCCAGGCGGAGATGAGCGGCTGGCGGTACGAATTCGCCGGCCGCGACCTCGAGGCCGTGTTGCGAGGCGATGTCGGCGTGCGGCTCGACCCGGAGGACGGGTGGCCCGACGTGGCAACCTAGCCGTCCGTACTTCTGGCAGACGAGGTCCCGTCCTCGAGGTAGCCTTCGAGGACGCGCTCGACGCCCTCCGAGAGGAGGTCCCAGTCCGCGGCGGGGTGCTTGGTGACCGTCACGAAGTCCGGCACGATCAACAGGGACTCGACGCCTCGGAGCGAAAACAGCTCCACCGAGAGCGGGTGTTCGGAGGCCTCTCGGAGCGAGTGGTGCGCGAGCAGTCCGTCCTCGATGAGGGGCGCGCCGTCCACTTCGAACTTGATGCTGTTCGGGTTCGGCGTAGGGCAGGGTCTGATCGTCATTGAGATGAGGCAACCTCCAGCAGAGTGAGGTGTACGCCAGGAGCCCCTCTGTGCTCCTGCCTTTTCTGGATGGCCGTCGACCCCTTACCCCAAAGCCCACCGCCGGTTGGGCCGGCTCCAATCGCTCCGCCGCCCTCGAGGCCGCTCGGGCCGCCCCTGGAGGCGCCGCCTCCGGTCCTAAAGCACGAGACCTTGCCGGTCCCGGTTCGGCCTCATCCGACGCTCGACCCTCCGGCCGAGATCACGTCGGAGACGCGGATGCTGCCCCCGCACCGGACCAAGCTCGAGCGGATCACGGACCACGTCGCCGCGGTGTCCGAGGACCTCCGCGACTACGTCGAGCTGCGCGTTGCGCTCGTCAAGCGACAGATCGAGGGTGTGATCGGGATCATCGAACGCGTCCAGCACCTGGTCGAAGCGGCCAAGCTAGCGATCCCTGGTGTCATCCTCCTGATCCTTGGGGCCCTGTTCCTGCTGGTGACCATCGCTCTGTTCTTGGGCCAGCTCCTCGACAATTATGGACTCGGTTTCCTCATCGTTACGCTCGTCTTGCTCGTCGCGGGCGGCGTGCTGGTGTGGCTCGCAAAGCGTCGCTACGACGCAATCCAGGAGGAGGTCGCTCGTGCCAAGCGAGAACAACGCAACGCGGAGTCCGCGTCCCGCGACGAACTCGAGGACGCCCAGCGCCGACGCGTCCAACAAGCAGCTGTTTAGAAGATGAACCCTGGACCCAACTCCAAACTACCCGCTGAGAAGACCGGCCCCGGCATCATCCCGGCGCCGCCGGCCTCGACGGGTACCGTCGACCTCGATTCGCTCACCGCGGACGAGATCCGCGCTCGGCTCGACGCCCGCCAGCGGGACCTGAAGTACCACATCGAGGCCCTCAGGCACGAGGCCACGACCATCGCCGACGACGTCAACGTCAACGGACGGCCGTTGATGGACTACATCCGCGAGCGCCCCCTGACGATCGTCACCGTCGCGGCCGGTGTCGGAGCCCTCGTCGGATCCTTGTTCGGCATCCGCGCTCGCCGCAAACGGGTCGCGGCGAGGCCCGAAGACGACATCGACTTTATCCGTGCTCGCCTGGCACACGTCCTCGAGGACGCCGCGGAGCGTGTTGCTGAGGGTGAGGACCCTGAGACCTCGATCCGTGGATCGATGGAAACCATGCCTGTGATCTACGGCGACTCCAGCACGGCGCCGAAAACGCCGCGCGAGCAGGCCTTCGAGGTCGCGCTCACGACGGCTGTCGGCTTCCTGGTCAAGAAGGGCGCCGACATGATGGTCCAGCGACTGACGCCGCACGACAGCGCCATCGACGCGCTCACCGACGACGAGGACTAGAGGAGCGCTCCGTGCGGAACGCGGGATCCGGTTATCTTCGAAGCGTCCACTTTTATCTGCATGCGACTCGCTCTCTTCGGGCCTCCCGGAGCCGGTAAGGGCACCCAGGCCAAACGCCTGGCCACCGCTCACGACCTCGCCCATCTCTCGACCGGGGACCTGTTCCGGGCCGCCATCCGTGACGAGTCCGACCTCGGCGTGCGCGTCGCATCGCTCCTCAGCGCAGGGGAGCTGGTCCCCGACGACACGACGAACGCGGTCGTGGCCGACCGGCTCGAGACGCTCGGGGACCAGGGGTTCGTCCTCGACGGCTTCCCACGCACCGTCGCCCAGGCCGAGTGGTTGATGGGGCACCTGGCCGGTGCGGGCAAGTCCCTCGACGCCGTCGTAAGCCTGCGCGTCCCCGAGGAGGACTTGGTCCAGCGCCTGTCGCGCCGGCGGACCGACGCCGAGACCGGGGCGATCTACCACCTCGACTTTAACCCGCCGCCGTCCGATCTGCCCCCGGGCCGGCTCGTCCACCGCTCCGACGACCAGCCCGAGGCCATCCGCCACCGGCTGTCGGTGTACGAGCGCGACACGGCTCCCGTCGAGGCGACGCTGCGCGCCCACGTCCGCTACTTCGAAGTCGACGGGACCGGCGCCCTCGAGGACGTGCAAGGCCGCATCGAGGACGCGATCGCTCAAGATCATGGGCTGGCGGGGATCTGATGCCGACCGCGACCGCATCGGACTGGACGGACCTCGGCCTCGAGGTCAACCGCGCTCTAGGGGAGCTACCGCTGCCCTCGGAGCCCGCGCGCCTGTACGAGCCGGTGCGCTACGTGTTGGCGGCCGGTGGCAAACGTGTTCGCCCGGCAGTCCTGCTCCTCGCCGCGGAGGCGTTCGGCGGGCAGGACGCGCGAGACCGGGCCATGAGCGCGGCCCTTGGCATCGAGGTCTTCCACAACTTCACGCTCGTCCACGACGACATCATGGACCACGCCGCGACCCGTCGAGGACGGCCTACGGTCCACGAAAAGTGGGACACGGCGACGGCGATCCTGGTCGGCGACTTGATGATGGGACTGGCGAATGACCTGGTGGTCCGCACCGAGGGGCTCGACCCGGCCTACGCCCAAAGTCTGTTCTACGACGCCGTCGCCCGGCTGTGCGAGGGGCAGATGCTCGACATGACGTTCGAGGCGCGCCACGACGTCACCGTCGACGAGTACCTCTCGATGATCGACCGCAAGACCGGCGCGCTCTTGGAACTCGCCCTCGAGGTCGGGGCCTTGTGCGGCGGCGCGAGCCGCGACGACTCGAGGGCGCTGCGACGGGCAGGGAAGGCGCTCGGCCGAGCCTTCCAGATCCAGGACGACCTGTTGGACGTGACGGCTCTGGCGGAGGGGTGGGGGAAGACCGTCGGCGGGGACTTGGTCGAGGGCAAGCGGACGTGGCTCGTGCTCGCGGCCCGTGGTCGCTCCGAGACCGACGACAGCGGGTGGCTGAACGACGTCCTCGACGGGCGCCTCGAAGTGCACCGTGTCAGCGAGGTCCGCGACCGGCTGCGTGCTGTGGGCGTCCTCGATGAGGCGGCGTCCGAGGTCCGTCGTTACACCCTCGAGGCCGATGACGCTCTTTCTGTTCTGCCGCCCGGCGCTCCCACGGACGCCCTGCGGAGCCTCGCTCACCGACTCGCCTCCCGGGCGCTCTAGCCATGATCACTCGTGAGGTCACTGTCCGAAACAAAGCCGGCGTTCACACGCGCCCGGCCTCGATGATCGTCCGCGAAGCGGCCAGGTTCGACTCGGAGTTCTTCATTCGTAAGGACGGATACGAGATCAACGGCAAGAGCATCATCGGCGTGATGACGCTGGCCGCGGAGCAGGGCGCGACGCTCGACCTGCTGTTCGAGGGGTCCGACGAAACGGAGGCGGCCGACGCCCTCGAGGCCCTTTTCGAGAGAGGCTTCGGAGAGGCGGTCTAGCCGCCGTCGAAGAGCCGCGACCTAAGATCGGCCGCCGAGTAATTCCCATTGGAAGACATCATCGACCCAACGCTGACGGCCCCGCCCGCTGACCGACCTGAGATCCGGGTCGACGGCATCGGTGTGGCTCCCGGCGTCGCGATCGGACCGGCGTACCTGTTCGCGGGCGGGGCGTACCAGGCGACCAAAGAGTCGCTCGACGCCGCGAGCATCGAGGACGAGGTGGAGCGGTTCGAGCGCGCCATCAAGCGCAGCGAGCGCGAGCTGGGTAAGATTGCCATCGTCGCTCAGCAGAAGCTTGGCGAGTCGTCGGCCGGGATTTTCCACGCGCAGGCGCTCATTCTGAGGGATAGCCAGTTTTACGACGCCGTCGTGAAGCACGTGCACGAGCACGCGACGGGGGCGGGGTGGGCCGTCCAGACCGTCCTCGATGAGCACCGCCGCCGGCTCGAGGCGAGCCCGAGCGCGTCGCTCCGGGAGCGGGCCGCGGACTTCGCGGACGTCCAGAACCGCGTGCTGCGCAACCTGCAGCAGGGGAGGGCGCACTCCCGCATCGACCCGAACCGGATCGTCGTTGCGGAGAACCTGACGGCTGCGGACATCCTCTTGTTCAGCCGTCGAGGCGTGCTCGGCGTCGTCCTCGATCACGGGGGCCCGACGAGCCACGTGTCGATCATGGCCCGAGCCCTCGGCGTGCCGGCCGTCGTGAGCTTGCACGGTCTCTCGGGTCAGGTCCAGCCCGACAGCGTCGTCATCGTTGACGGATTCGAAGGGACCGTCGTCGTCGATCCGTCGGCTGACACCCTCGAGGCCGCGCGGGGCAAGGCGAGCCGGTTCGCCAAGATGACGGCGGACAAGGACGTCCTGGTGGCCGCCGAGTCCACGACGAAGGACGGCGTCGAGGTCGTGCTTCGCGCGAACGTGGAGTTCCGGGAGGAATTCCCGCTGTTGCACGAGTTCGGGGCTCGCGGCGTCGGGCTGTTCCGCACCGAGATGCTGTTCCTGACGCAGGGCCGCGCCCTCGACGAGGCCCAGCAGTACCTGGTCTACCGCGACGCGGTCATGGCCGCCGCGCCGGACCCCGTCACGTTCCGTCTTCTGGACTTGGGGGGCGACAAGGTGCTCCCGATGGCGCACCGCGAGTCGAACCCGTTTTTGGGGTGGCGAGGGATCCGGATACTCCTCGACAAGCCCGACCTGCTTCGTCCCCAACTCCGCGCCATCCTGCGTGCCGGCGCCGACGTCCCGGACGCGCCGCCGCTCCAGATCCTGCTCCCGATGATCTCCGGCCTCGAGGAGGTCCGCGAGTTCAAGCGGCAGCTCGAGGCCGTCTGCCACGACCTCGAGGTCGAGGGCGTTGACCACCGGCGCGACGCCCAGATCGGGATCATGGTCGAGGTCCCGTCGGTCGCGCTCCAGGCGGCGACGTTCGCCCAGCACGTCGACTTTTTCTCGATCGGTACGAACGACCTGACGCAGTTCACGCTCGCCGTCGACCGGGGGAATGACCTCGTCGCGGGGCTCTACCACGAGCTGCACCCGGCGGTGCTCTCGCTTATCGCTCGGACTGTCGAGGCCGCCCAAGACGCGGACATCCCGGTCTCCGTCTGCGGAGAGGTCGCCGCCGACCCCCGCGTGACCCCGCTCCTCGTCGGGCTGGGGATCCGGACGCTGAGCGCGTCCCCGGCCTACCTCACGTTGGTCAAGCGCGTCCTGCGGGCGTTTTCGCTCGACGAGGCCGAAGACCTAGCCCGTCGGTCTCTTCGCCAGCCCGACGCCGCGTCGGTCAAGCGACTCTTGAACTACTTCCTCGCCTGCCACAACGCCGACCTGGCCGCGATCCTCGGCCTCGAGGCCGTGCCCGCCCCGGACGGCCTCTCGGCCCGCGTCGCCGCTCGCGTCGGGTCCTAGCGACGAGCGGATCCACACGTCCCATCTCTATGACCGACTCGCTCCACCGAAACGATCCCGACGACATGCGAGGCGCGATCCGCGCCTTCCCCGACCACCTCGAGGAAGGGTGGTCACGCGGCGCCGCGATCGCAAGCTTCGGCCTCGAGGACGACGCCCTCGATGGGATCGTGTTGTGCGGGATGGGCGGCTCGGCCATCGGCGGCGACTTGGTCGCGGGGCTCGTCGGCCCCAGCTCCACCGTCCCGTTTGCCGTGAACCGAGGCTACTCGCTTCCAGGATGGGTCGGGGAGAAGACGCTCGTCGTCGTGTCCAGCTATTCCGGCGGGACGGAGGAGACGCTGAGCGCGTACGCCGAGGCCAAACGGCGCGGATCCCGCGTGCTCGCCATCACCTCCGGCGGCGACCTCGAGGCCGACGCGAAGTCTGAGGGGTTCGACGTGGTCGTCATCTCAGGCGGCCTCCAGCCGCGCGCTGCGCTCGGCTACTCGCTGGGCGTCGGCCTGCGGCTCGCACAAACGCTCGGGCTCGCCGACCTCGAGGACGCGGCGTTTGAGTCCGCCCTCGAGGCCGCGCGGTCTCGCGCCCAGAACCACGATCGCGACGAGGACGGCAACCCGGCGCGGGATCTGTCCAGGCTGTTCGAGGGCGCGCTGCCCGTCGTCTACACGGGCGTCGGGTTGCTCGAGGCCGTTGGGTTGCGGTGGCGGACCCAGATCCATGAGAACGCAAAGCACCCGGCCGTCGGGAACGTCCTGCCGGAGCTCGACCACAACGAGATCATGGGGTTCGAGGCCGGGCCAGACGCCATCCTGTCGACGATGCAGGTCGTCGCCCTGCGCGACGCCGACGACCATGGGCAGGTGTCGAAGCGGTTCGACGCGACGCGAGTCTTGGTCGAGGACTCGGTCGGCGGGTGGACCGTCCTCGAGTCCGAGGGCGACTCGAGGCTGGACCGGATGCTGTCGATGATCCAGCTCGGCGACGCGGCCAGCTTCTGGCTCGCGATGCGCAAGGGCGTCGACCCGACGCCGGTCGAGACGATTCAGCAGCTCAAGAAGACGTTGGCGTAGCGGTCTTCGAGGGCGGCGCATCTCGACGCGCTTCGTCCTGCTATGGTGCTGCGGTCCGTCCTCGAGGTCGCGGTCCGTCCTCGAGGTCGCCGCATTGTGCCTCGAGGCCGGCAGCCCGCATCGGTTACTCTGACTCACCCTGACCCCTCCGGCCGATGCGCGCGATCCTCGTCTCCGTCCTGTTTGCCTCCGCCGTCGCGGCCCAGCCGGTCGCGCCCGAACAGGCCTGCACGTACTCAGATTGCGCGATCCGGCTCGAGGCTGCCTTCTTCCGCGGGACCGAAATCGTCCGCGGCCTCCCGGGCCAAGAAGAAGTCGTCGGCCGGTTCGGGCTCTTCGGCGGCGGCCTAATCGACCACGTCGAGGATGTGCCCCAAGCCGTCGATCACGCCGTGTCCTCACGGCGGTACATGGTCGGCGGATTCGCGATCGTCGCTGCCGGCGGGGCCGTCCTGGGAGCTCTCGCTGCGGCCGACAACCTCGGATCCGACGGCACCGCGCTCGTCGGTTCGTCGACACCGTTTCTGCTCGGGGCCATAGCCGTCACGGTCGTCGGTTCTGCGTTCACATTGAAGGCTCAGCGCGAGCAGTCCCGCGCCGTCTGGACCTACAACCAGGCTGTCGCCAGAAACTGAAGCGGGCCGACCTCGAGGTTGGCCTCCGGCGTCCGGCGTTAACGCGTCGCCCTCGAGGACGCGCCGATGGGTGGACAGGCACCAAGTGCGGCGGGAGGGGGTTGTGCCCTTGCATCTGCCCGGGACCGTGCCTAGCGTGCGGCCCCGCCGTGGCGGGCCTCGCCTATGACTCCGACCCGGCTCTTCCGTCGCTTGCTCGTCGCCGTGCTCCTCTCGGGCGCGGTCGGAGCGAGCGCCCAGGGGTTCGGCAGGAATAAGATCCAGTACGACGGGTTCGACTGGAACGTGCTCCGCACCGAGCACTTCGACGTCTACTACTACGACGGCGCCGAAGGACTGGCCGAGATCGGCGCGCAAGAGGCGGAGGATCACTACGAGGTCTTGGAGACGCGGTTTGACCTGTCGCTCAACCACCGCGTCCCGCTCATCTTCTACGCCACGAACCTCCACTTTAAGCAGACCAACACCACGCCGGGGTTCATCCCGGACGGCGTCGGGGGCTTCTTCGAGTTCCTGAAGGGCCGGGTCGTGATCCCGGCCGACGGCGACCTGGGACGGTTCACGCGTGTGATCCGGCACGAGCTCGTCCACGTGTTCACGTTCAACAAGATCGCCCGCGTTCTGCGCGACCACCGCCGGCCGACCGACCAGTTTCTCCCGCTCTGGTTCACGGAGGGGATCGCCGAGTACTGGAGCGGGGACCGGGACTACAACCACGAGATGATCTTGCGCGACGCGGTCGCGTCGAACTTCCTGGTCCCGCTCCACGACATGGACCGCATCCGCGGCTCCTACGTGATGTACAAGGAAGGCGAGGCGTTCTGCCACTTCGTCTCTGAGACCTACGGAGAGGAGCGGCTGTTGGGCCTGATCGAAGAGGCGTGGCGCGACCTCGATTTCGGCGAGGTCATCGAGGTCGTCCTGGGCGAGCCCGACGACGTAGTCTCGGACCGGTTCGAGCAGTGGATCCGCGACCAGTACGAGCCGATGATGGTCGGCGCCGACGTCGCGTCCTTGACGACCGAGCCCATCGCCGCGCGCGGGTTCAACGCCAAGCCCGCCATCTGGACACGGCCCGACGGCCAGCGCGAGGTCATCTTCTACTCGAACCGGGGCAGCTACTCCGCCGTCATGGCCCAGCCCGTCGACGACGACTTGCGGCCCGCCGGGGAGCCGAGGACGGTCATCGAGGGCGAGCGGAGCCTGGATTTCGAAGCGCTCCACCTGTTCGACAGCCGCATCGACGTCTCCGACGACGGCGTCATGGCCTTCGTCACCAAGCGCGGCGCCACCGACGTGGTCCACCTGTACGACCTCGAGGCCGACGAGCGGCTCGCGATGATCGGCTTCGACGAGCTGGTCGCGCTCTACTCGCCGACGGTCGACACGGGCGGGCAGCGGATCGCGTTCGTGGGGATCGACCGGGGCGGCCAGGGCGACCTCTACCTTTTCGACCGTGGGACGGGTGTCGAGGGCAGCGGGACGCTGCGGCAGCTCACCCACGACACCTACAACGACCGCGACCCCGATCTCAGTCCCGACGGCTCCACGATCGTGTTCTCGTCCGACCGGACGGCCTGGGGCGTCGAGGGCGCGCGCAACCTGTTCACGTACGACCTCGAGTCGGGCGACATCCGACACGTCACGGCCGGTCCCCAGGTGGACCTGTCGCCGCGGTGGAGCCCCGACGGCCGGCGCCTGGCCTTCGCGAGCTCCCGCCGGCAGAACGACGGTCACTTTAGCGCCCAAGACCTGTGGGTCGCCGACCTCGATGCGCCCACGGACCTGCTCGCCGACGCGTCCGGTCCCGTCCTCGAGGTCGAAGCGGGTGACGACGCGCCGGCGATGCTGCGCCAGCTCACGCGCCTGACGAGCGCGGCGTTCGACCCGGTGTGGGCGAGTGACAGCTCTCTCGTGTTCGCCTCCTTCGAAGACTTCCGGTTCACGGTCCGCGCTCTCGACCTCGACTCCCTCGAGGCCGCGCCCGAGCAGACGGTGACCGCAGGCCGCCCACCGCCAGCGACAGAGCCGTGGGCGTACGCCCGCTACGAAGCCGACGGCGTCCGAGCCGAGCCGTACCGACGCCGCTACCAACTCGACATCGCCCAAGGTGGGTTCGCGACCACGACGACGGCGAGTGCGCAGGCTGGCGGAGCGACGGTCTCGTTCTCGGACATGCTGGGCAACGACCGGTTCTACGTCACGGCTTACTCGTCGAACTCCTTCCAGACCGGCCGGTCGTTTCTCGACGGCCTCAACGTGTCCGTCACGCGTCTGCACCTCGGCCGACGGGCCAACTTCGGCTACGGCGCCTTCCGGCTGGCCGGCCCGCGCTTCGACCGGACGGACCCTCAGCAACCGTCCCGCATTCCGTCCTACGAGCAAACCGTCGGGGCGCTCGGCCTCGTCAGCTACCCGCTCTCGCTGTTCCGCCGAGTCGATATCGAGACGTCGTTCGGGGTCGGGTCGAAAACGGGACTGCTGCGGTCGACGGATGGGTTGGCCTCGTCGTTCGACACGTTGCGCACGGCCGTCTTGGCCAACTCGATCACGCTCGTCGAGGACCACGCGCTCTACAGCCGGTGGGGACCGGCCCAAGGGTTTAGGGCCAACCTGAGCGTCGGCTACGCGACGGACGTGTGGCTGTCGAATGAGAGCTACTTCTCGGTCGGGGCGGACGTTCGCAACTACCTGCGGATCACGGACGGTGTGACGTTCGCGTCGTGGGGATTGGTGCAGGCCAACGTCGGGCGCCGGGCGCGGCTCAACTTGATCGGCGGGTCATGGTCATTGAGAGGCTTCCCGTTCCTCCGCGTCCGAGGCTCCAAGCTGTGGTTCACGTCGCACGAGCTGCGCTTCCCGTTGGCCCGCCGACCGCCGCTCTTCCCGATCATCGCGGGCTTGCGCGGAGCTCTGTTCGTGGACGCGGCGCACAACTGGACAGACGGTTACAACGATGTCTTCCGCGACCCTGACTTCTCACTGATCGGAGCGGGAGAGGACCTGTTGGTCGGGACGACCAAGGGGTCGTTCGGCGCCGGGATCCGCGCCAACCTTCTGGGCGCCGTCGTGCTGCGGTACGACGTCGGGTACCGCTTCGGGGACGGGTTCGACTGGAGCGAGCGCAAGCCGTTCAGCCAGTTCTTCTTCGGCTTCGACTTTTAATGCGGACGCTCGCTCTTCTGCTCGCGTTCGGTTTGGCTGGGTGCTCGTCGATTCAACTGGGAAACCCGTTGGGAGAGCGAGACGCGACTCCGCCGTCCCTCCCGATTACAGAGGCATGGGAACGCGACGTGCAGGCCGCCTTCGGGCCGTCTCCAGCGACCGTCACGCAGCGATACGTCGTGGTGGGCACGAGGCGCGGAGAGGTCGTCGTCTTGGACCGAGAGACCGGCAGCACCGCCGGCGTCGGGGAGTTCGGGGACAGTGTCGAAGGGGCCATCGCGACGTCCGAAAGTGGAGCGGTGCTCTACGTCTCGACGGCTGAGCAGAACGGCAGCGTCTACGCCCTCGATGTCGACAGCGGGCGGCGGCTGTGGCGCTGGAGGGGGGGAGCGTCGGTGGCCGGGGTGGTGCGCACGGGCTCCGTCCTCGTTGTGCCGTTATTGCAATCGAAAGTCGTCGCCCTCGAGGCCGCCAGCGGAGCCGTCTTGTGGGATCTGGACTTGTGGGCCGGGGGGTCGGGCGGCGCCCAGTACCACGCCGCGCCCGTCGCCCTAGAGGTCGAGGGTGGACCGGCGGTTCTCATCGCGAGTGACGACGGCGGCGTCGCCGCGCTCCGCGCCGTCGACGGCGAGCCGCTGTGGAGCTACGGGGCGGGTGCCCCGATCTACGCCACGCCCACCGTCGCCGAGGGTGCCGTCGTCGTGACCACCACGCGGGGGGCCGTCGTCGTCCTCGAGGCCGAGACGGGAAGGGCGAGGTGGCGCGTCCAAACGGACGGCGTGCTCCGGGCGTCGCCGGCCGCCGTCTCGGACGGCCTGGTCGTCGTCGGCTTCACGGACGGCACCGTTCGGGCGTTCGACCTCGAGGACGGCGCTGAGCGGTGGCGCTACCGAACGGACGGCAACGTGACAGCGACGCCGGTCGCGGTCGACGACCAGATCGCGGTCGGCACGATGGACCGGCGCCTGGTGCTGCTCGACCGCGAGACGGGCGTCGAGACTTGGTCGACCGAGCTCCGGGGCCGCGTCAAGAGCGCCCTCGGCGTCGGCGGCGGGTTGCTGATCGCACTCGTGGAGCCGAGACACGTCGTGGCGTTTCAATCGGTGCCATGACGCGACTCGCACTCCTGCTCAGCGTGTTGGTCGCCGCAAGCG
>NZ_JBARYR010000101.1:0-8351 GCF_049648075.1 Rubrivirga sp.
GCAGTAGCCCGTGTACACGGCGCAGACCGCGCCGTAGGTCGACTGCTCCCAACCGTACATCTCGTCGCGAGCGGGTCCGTAGCCCAACGTCCGGGCCGGCGAGTAGCCCCGGTCGACGGCGTCGAGCAACGCCGCGCCCTCGAGGCCGGGAAACAGCGTCCCCGGTCCGCCCTCCACGAACGGGCCGGCGGTCGAAGGCTCGTCGAACGGGCCTGCCGTGGACACGTCGTTCCCACACGACGCCAGGATGACGAGCGCGCACAGCGACAGGACCGACCTCGAGGGCGACCCGTGCCGGAGGAACCGTCGTCCTCGAGGACGCGAGCGCTTAGGTCTCTTCATCGACGTAGGCGACGTGGCGGAAGTAGGTCTGGTCCTCGAAGCTGCCGCCCAAGGCGCCGACGCCCAGGCCGAGCGCCGCGACGAAGCCGGCGAAGACGAGCACCTCGTCCGGCCCGACCGGACGTCCCAGCGAGGCCGACCAGCCGTCCAGGATGGCCGGGTCGAAAAACAACGTCCGCAGGACGAGTGTGGTCCCAAACAGCAGCCCGTACGTTGTCAGCATGCCGAGAGCTAGGGCGAGCAGGATCGAGACCGCCTGGACCACTTGCTGCTCTGTCCGCGCGTGACCGTGCCGCCGGGCCAAGAGACCCTGCTTGCGCACCAGGTACCCGCTCGTCCCGACGATCGCGACGGCCGAGAGCGCGATGATGAGCCACCACGGCTGCCGGGTCCCCAGGTCCCACGCCTCGGCCGTCATCACCAGCACGACGAGCGTCGAGAACGCCGCGGTCGTCAGCTTCGAGAGCTGAAACGGGAAGCGCCACGGGCGGATCTGCAGGACCGTGTCCGCGATGTCGGCCCAGTTTAGGACGACGGCCTTGAGCGCGAACGCGGGCGCGCTCAGCGTCTCGAAGATGGACTCCTCCTCCATCCGAGGGTCCGCCACGTCGGCGACCTCTTGCCGGATCTCGATCTGGTTCTCGGAGGTGAACGCGAGCGACGACGCGTCGAGGTCGGACGGCGCCTTGGGCGGGTACATCACGGCCTCGGGACGCGTCTCGTGATCGAGGCCGTTGAGGTGGCCGAACGAGTGCAGCGCGAGCGCCGCGATCCGGTGGGCCAGCCGCTCTGTCCGCTCCTCGTCCGTCATGTCGGTGTCGCGCACGGCCGGGTCGAGCCGGGCGATGGACAACGCGGCCGTGTCGAGGGCCTGAGACGGCGTCGCAAGCGTGAACGGCCGGAAACGAGCGTGCAGGTCGGAAGCGGTCACCACGAACGCGAAGTCCCAACCGGCTAGCCGCCGCTCGGTCACGCCCGCGTCCAGCAAGTCGACCGGCTCGACCGCGAGGACGCCCACGCCCAGGTCACGCCGCCGGACGTAGGGGAACGACCACGCGAAGCCCGGCAGTTCGGCGCGCAGGGCACTCCGGACCATCGCACGGGCCTTCTTGAACGCCGCTCGCTGCGCCTCGTCGAACGCGCCGGCCTCGACCCATCCCAGCACGACGGCCGGGACGTGCGCCGGCGCCGCGACCGGATCTACGACCTCGAGGCCGGCGTCGGGGACCAAGATGGGGGCGTCGCTCATGGACCGAAGATCGCACGCACTCGGCGCTCTCCTCGGACGCCGAGCGAGGCCGCTTCTCAGGTACCGTCATTCGTCCTCGGAGCGATCACCACCCTCGAGGACGACGCCCCCTAGTCGGCGACCGCGAGCGAGGCCGTCCGCAGCAGGTAGTACGGGTTGATGGGCGTCCCGCGCCCGCCCCCGCTCTTGTCGAGCACCTGGAAGTGCAAGTGCGCACCACGAGCGTTCCCTGTCGCGCCCACGGTCCCGAGGACCTGTCCGCGCCGCACGCGCGTGCCGATCTCGATGCCGTCCTCGTACTCGTCGAGGTGCGCGTAGTAGTAGTCGGTGCGGCCGTCGCTCGAGGTCAGGTAGAGCGTGCGGCCGCCCAGGCGGTTCCAGTGCTTCCGCGAGATCACGCCGTCCTCGACGGCCACGAGCGGCGTCCCCGTCGGCGCGGCGATGTCGATCGCGTTGTGCGTGCGGCCACCGGAACGCGGCGCGTTGAACGTGTCGCGCAAGTCGTCGCCCTCGATGCCGACGACAGGGATCACCAAGCCGGACGTGGTCGAGACGCGGTCGTCAGCGGGATCCTCGGCCCGAGGCGGGCGGGGAGGAGTCGGCCGCGACGGGCGCTCGGGCTCGGCTCGCGGAGGAGCTTCAACGATGGGCTCGGACGGACGATCACCACGAGGAGCAGCCCAGCCGTTGGGGCCGAGACCTCCCGTGGTCGAGCAGGCGGACAGAACGAGTGCGGAGGAGAGAACCAAGAACCGAGTCATGACGGCGTTGCGGTAGGACGGGCAGTATCGGTCCGGTGCACCGATTGATTAAACGGCCGGATCGTCACGACTCCACAACGCCAACCCAAAATGATTCACGCTTGCTTTAAAACATTGCACGAATATATACATACTAAATACCGAACCGGGAAAGCAATAATTTCGGTCACTGATTCAAACATCACATCTTTTGCAATGAATACACTTCTCTCAAGCTCGTCCATCGAGAACACCACCATCGTCAACCCGCAGGGTGAGTCGCTCGGGTCCATCAAGGACTTGATGATCGATCCCCAGTCCGGCCGCGTCCAGTACGCCGTCCTCGACTTCGGCGGGTTCTTGGGCATCGGCGACAAGCTGTTCGCCGTCCCCCTCGAGGCCTTCACCATCGACCGCACCGACGAGCGCTTCGTCCTCGACGTGCCGAAGGACCGGTTCGAAAACGCCCCCGGCTTCCCAGTCAACGACTGGCCGTCGAACCCTGACCCCCAGTTCGTGGAGGGCGTCTACGACTATTACGGGCAGCGTGAGACGTATCTCCGCACCCGCATCAACGAGCCGGTGCTGAGCAACTAGGCACCTCGCTCGATCCGCGCCTCGCCCCACTATGAGGGCGCTCGGGCCACCTGGCATCACGCTGGGTGGCCCTTTTCGTCGTCCATCTCCCGTCCTCGAGGTCGACGCGTCGGCCTCCCTGCTCGGACGGACGTGGCGCAGGATCACTCACCCGGTGCTCGCTGATCGTCCTCGAGGCCGGCCCACCACTCGGCGTAGGGCGTGTTTTTCGGGGCGTGCCGGTTGTGGTCCTCGCCGTCCCACCACGTCGGTCCGCGCTCTCCCAGCGCCACCTTCGCTTGGTGGACGCGGGACCTCGCCTCTTTTTCCGCGTCCGGGTCGCTGGCCCGCTTGGCCGTGCCCACTGCGCGCCGAGCGTCCATCAGCTCACGCGTGAGCCGGTCCCGCTCGTCGTCCTCGAGGGCGGGGTTCGAGCAACGCCACAGCCGTCCGCCGTGGACGAAGTAGCGCCCGTCGGGCGTCGAGGGCAGGTGGTCTGGGCAGGTACTCATAGGCGGGACCGAAGCCCGTCGCCTACGCCTGAATCACGGACAGGATGCCCGTCGCGTCCTCCGTGGTCGGGAAGGCCTCGACGGCGTCCCCAAATGCGAGCGCGTCGAGGTAAAACTGGGCGAACGCCTCGCGCTGACCGGGCGTCGCGGCGGTGTCCACGAACAGGTCGTCGAACCGGGACATGGCGTCGTCGCTGACGTTGCCTGAGATGTAGCCCGAGAGGAGCGGGGCGAGAGACTGGGTGGCGACCGTGGTGGTCATGGCGCTGAAGGGGTGTGAGCTACCTGGCCCCTCACCAACTGCCGTGCCATCGCGTCCGAAATCTCCCCACGGGGGAATCGGCAGGCCAGATCGTGGACTTAAGCGGTCGATACGGAATGCACACCGTACCATTCTCCCGACTCATTGCAGGCCGATGACGCCTCTCTCCCGATTCCGTCGCCGGTTCCGACACCACGCTTGGGCGGGCGAAACGCTGTGCGCCGCCCTCGAGGCCGACCCTGTCCGAGACGCGACGCTGGTGTTCGCACACGCCTTGGCAGCAGATCGCGTCTGGCACCAACGCGTGGTCGGCCAGCCCGTCGACGTGGCGGTGTGGCCCGACCTCGAGGTCGACGGCTGCCGCGCCTTGCTGGAGACGACGACGAGCGACTGGGAGCACGTCCTCGATGGGGCCCTAGACCTCGATAGCCAGCAGGCCGGCGCAGCTACTGTCGTTCGGTACCGGAACACGACGGGCGTCGCGTTCGAGACCTCGGTCGTAGACATTCTCGACCATGTCCTGCTGCACGCGGCGCACCATCGAGGGCAGGCCTGTATGACGCTGAGAGCAGCGGGTCTCAGCCCGCCTGCTCTCGACTACATCGCCTGGGTTCGGACTGTCGGGTAGGGCCTCGAGAGCAGGAAGGCCGGCGCAGCCAACGACTACTGCGCCTGCGTCGAGTCGCGGCGGCTGCGGAGGTAGTTGTCGATCCGTCCTCGAATGGACCGGCCGAGCTCGCGCTGTCCCGCTTGCCGAGCCATCTGGAACGCGACGGACACGAGCTGCGAGGCCGGCGCCTCCTGCTGGACCACGAACAGGCGCTGGGCGGCGGTCGTGAACTCGCCCTGATCGTACAGGCTCAAGGCCTCCGAGAACGTTACGGCCGTCTCGACGCGGTCGATCCGGTTGGCTTCCTGCTGCGCTGTCAGCAGGTCGCGCGCCTCGTCGGTCATGACCACGTCGATGCCGTCGATGAGAGAGACCGCGAGCCGTTGCTGGAGGTCGAACAAGGCGTTCTCGTCGCCTGTGACCGTCGCCGTCTGGACGACCTCGGCCGTTTCCACGTTGACAACGCGCGTGTCCAGGCGCATCTCAGGCTGCATTGCCGAGATCGATCCTAGAACGATATGATCGGCGCCGATGAACAGGCCGACTTGGAGCGCGGTCTCCTGGTCGAAGTGGGCCGTCTGCTGCAAGCCGAGCTCATCGATCAGCGCCTGGAGTTGGTCGCGCTCGACCAGGTTGAGCGTCGGCACCGCCGACAGGTCGCTCGTCATCATGTGGGCCAGCCCTCGGCCGAGCGGGTCGTAGCGCGGGTCGCCCGTGTTGTTCTCGAACGCGAGCACGGCGACGTTGGCCGCGAGCGAGTCCGGAACGAACGGCGCGGGCCTGGGCGGGCCGAGGAACGAGGGGGTGCCGGAGCACCCGGCGCCGAACAGGAGAGCCGCTATGACGGTGAGCCAGCGAGCCAACATGGTGGGATCCAATCGTGGTCCCTTCCCTACGTCAACGCTGGAGCGAGAGGATCACGCGGCCTCGAGGGCGGGGCGCCGCGCGCGGCTTCGAGGTCGCCCTATCGCAGGTCGTCGTCTTCGAGGGCGCTGTAGGCTAACGGCTCACGCGGCGAGACGTGATTCGAAAGCGCCGGGCGAACTCGGAGCCCGCGCCGCCCCACTCCATCTCGTCGCCCCGCAGCGTGACGACCCACTGGCTGTCGTCCTCCGGTCCGAGATCGGAATCGAGAACGAGGTCTCGGCGCGCGTGGTCGTAGGTCCACCGGCCCGTGTTGCGGCCGTAGGGTTGGCCCCCGCTCTCGAACGTGCCGTCGGCGTAGAGCTCGATAAAGCGGTCGTCGGCCGGGTCGTGCTGGTCCGTGACGTCCTGGCCGCGCTCGTAGACACGGGTCATGTCCCACCGTCCGACCAGCAGGTCGCTCACGGGATCTCCGACGGTCGTCGGCGGCTCGGCCGTCCTCGAGGACGTGCAGCCGGCCAGGCCGACGAGGGCCACGGCGAGAAGGAGACGAGACATAGCCGAGTGGGTGGTAGGACCGCGAAGATCCGTCCTCGAGGACGACCGTGCCATCTCGAGCCACCAATCGACCTCGAGGGCGACGCCCGCTGACGCACCGGTCGTCACACGGCGGTCCTAGATTTCGGCATGGCTGCCCCGGATTCCGACGACTCGGTCCTCGACACCGACATCGAACACCTGCCCGGTGTGGGCGAGCGCCGCGCCGAGCCGCTGCGCAAGGCCGGCGTGCGCACGTTCCGCGACCTGCTGCGGTACTACCCGCGCCGCTACCTCGACCGGAGCACCGTCACGCCGATCCGTCAGATCACCGAGCCCGGCGAGTACACGGTCGTTGGGACCGTCACCGCGAAAGGGTTGGTGCCGGGGCGAGGAGGCCGGAGCCGGTTCGAGCTCCGAGTCACCGACGAGGACGGCGGCACGCTCAAGTGCGTCTGGTTCCGGGGCGCCAACTGGATCCACCGGATGTACAACAAGGGCGACCTGTACGCCTTCCACGGCAAGGCCGACAAGTACGGCTCGCAGTTCTCGATGGCCCACCCCGAGGCCGACAAGCTCGACGACGCGAGTGCGGCGCTCACGACCGGCCGCATCGTCCCGTTGTACCCCGGCACGGCTGCGCTCGAAAAAGTGGGCGTCAACTCGAGGACGCTGCGCAAGCTGGTCTACACCGTCATCAAGGAGCACGGCCTCGAGATTCCCGAGGTCCTACCGGAGTCCGTCCGCGAGCGCTACGGGCTGATCCCGGGCAACGTCGCGGTCCGCGCCGTCCACTTCCCGAAGGACATCGCCGAGCGCGGCCGGGCCGTGCGGCGCCTCAAGTTCGAGGAGTTCTTCTTCCTACAGTTGCTCCTGGCCATGACCAAGGGCAAGCAGGAGCGCCGCAAAGGCATCGTCCTCGAGGGCGCGGGCGACTACACCTGGCGCTTCTTGCAAGACGTCCTGCCGTTCGAGTTGACGGGCGCCCAAAAGCGCGTCCTCGAGGTCGTGGCCGACGACACGGCGAGCGGGCGGCAGATGAACCGTCTGATCCAGGGCGACGTCGGGTCTGGCAAGACGGTCGTCGGCGTGGCCGCGATGCTGATGGCCGTCGACGCCGGCTACCAGGCCGCGTTCATGGCGCCGACCGAGATCCTGACCGAGCAGCACTACGCCAACGTCCGCAAATTCCTGGAGCCGCTCGGGCTCGAGACGCGGCTGCTGATCGGTGGTCAGCGCAAGAAGCTGCGCCAAGAGATTCTGGGGGAGATCGCCGACGGGACGGCCCACGCGGTCGTCGGGACGCACGCCATCATCGAGGACAAGGTGGCCTTCCAGAACCTCGGCCTCACCGTCGTAGATGAGCAGCACCGCTTCGGAGTCGTCCAGCGCGCGCGGATGTTCTCCAAGGGCCAGCGCCCCCACGTCTTGATGATGACGGCGACGCCGATCCCGCGCTCGCTCGCGATGACGGTCTACGGCGACCTCGACGTCTCAGCCATCGACGAGATGCCGGCCGGCCGCAAGCCGATCGACACCAAGGTGTTCAGCGACAAGCGCCGCGACGAGATGTTGGACTTCGTCAAGCGCCAGCTCCGCGAGGGCCGGCAGGCGTACGTCGTGTACCCCTTGGTCGAGGAATCCGAGTCCGAGACGATGGCCGACGTCAAGGACGCCGAGAACGGGGCGCAAGAGCTGATGGAGCTGCTGCGCCCGTACCGCGTCGACTTGGTCCACGGACGGATGTTCTCGTACGAGAAGGAGGAGGCGATGGACCGGTTCAAGGCCCACGAGTCCGACGTCCTGGTCGCGACGACCGTCATCGAGGTCGGCGTCGACGTGCCGAACGCGACGGTCATGGTGATCGAGCACGCCGAGCGGTTCGGGCTGGCGCAGCTCCACCAGCTTCGAGGACGCGTCGGGCGCGGCGCGGACCAGAGCTACTGTTTTCTGATGGCGAGCTACAAACGCTCCGCCGAGTCCACCGAGCGCTTGGAGGTCATGGAGTCCACGACGGACGGCTTCGAGATCTCGGAGGCGGACCTGCGCCTGAGGGGCGCCGGCGACTTTTTTGGCACGCGCCAGTCCGGCGTCGCCGACCTCAAGATCGCGGACGTGGTCCGGGACGCGGACATCTTGGTCGAGGCGCGGGAAGCGGCCTTCGAGGTCGCAGCCCAGGACTCGACGCTGATGGCACCCGGCCTCGAGGGCGTGCGCGAGCACTTTGGGCGGGTCGCGCCGCGGAGCCTGGGGTTCGCACGCGTGGGCTAGACGGGCTCGCCGGCCTGCACCGGCGCGGGGATCGTCAGGCGGACGGTCGTGCCAACGCCCTCTTGAGAGTCCAGGTCCATCCTGCCACCGTGGCCCTCCGTCACGATCTCGTAGGCCAGCGACAGCCCGAGACCCGTTCCCGAGCCCGTCGGCTTGGTGGTGAAGAACGGCTCGAAGGCACGGGCGGCCACTTCGGCCGACATCCCCACTCCGCTGTCAGCGACGACGACCTCGGCGAGGTCACCGTGGCGGTGGGTCGAGACCCGGAGAGGCTGCTCGCCACTGGGGCCGTCGCGTTGGCCCAGGGCGTGGTACGCGTTCCTGAGCAGGTTGAGCACGACGCGCCCGAGGTCACCAGGCGCGACGACCGCTCGGCCCACGGACGGGT
>NZ_JBARYR010000102.1:0-5845 GCF_049648075.1 Rubrivirga sp.
GGTAGATCTTGGGGGCGTGCCCTCTCCCCAGTTATGTCCGAGCCCGTCCACGTCCTGTTCGTCTGCTTGGGCAACATCTGCCGCAGCCCGCTCGCCGAGGGCCTGTTTCAGGACAAGGTCAACGCCGCCGGCCTCGAGGGCGAGGTCGTGGTCGACTCCGCCGGAACGGGCGGATGGCACGTCGGGGCGCCTGCCGACGCCCGTATGACCGCGACCGCCGCGACGCACGGCACGGACCTGTCGCGGCTCAAGGCCCGGCAACTCGAACGGCACGACCTCCATGCGTTCGACCACGTGTTCGTGATGGACAAGTCGAACCTGCACGACACGCTCGCCCTCGATCCCGACGGCGACCACGGCACGCGCGTCCGCCTGTTCCGCGAGTTCGACCCAGAGCCCGGCGACTACCAGGTGCCCGACCCGTACTACGGAGGCGCTGCCGGCTTCGAGACCGTGTATGCCATCGCAGACCGTACGACCGACGCCATCTTGGAGCGTCTGGCAGTGGTCTATGGCTGGGACCTCGAGGACGCCTAGGGCGCTCGTTCCGACCTCGAGGGGACAGCGTTCTGCTAGAACGAACCCGCCTCGCCGCCAAAGAGGGGTCGCTCGGTTGACCGACCTCGAGGTCGAGACGGGTAGCGTGGGGCTCACCCACACGACGGTGTATGCCGCTCCCTGTCACGTTCACCTTCAAGGCCAAGCGCCTGGCCGCGCACGTCCGAGCGATCGGCGCGGCTCGTCCTCGAAGTCGCGCCTTGCACAGAGAGACGTCCTCGAGGACGAGCCGCGAGCGCCGTTTCCGTCGTAGGGTTGGGGACCGACTCCCCGCCCTCGATGCAGTACCCGCTCTCGCTCTCGTTCAAGATCCTCGCCGTCGCCCCCCAGATCCGCGTCACCGACGCGACGGGCGCGTCGATCCTCTACGTCCACCAGAAGGCCTTCAAGCTGAAGGAGGCCGTCACGGTGTACCGTAGCGAGGCCAAGCAGACGGCGCTCTACACGATCGCGGCCGACCGCGTCATCGACTTCAACGCGGCCTACCAGATCAAGGACGGCACCGGACGAGAGGTCGGGAAGCTGGCGCGGAGGGGGCGCCGCTCGATCTGGAAGGCGCGCTACGACGTGTTCAACGCCCAGGGCCAGTCCGTCTTCCGCGTGCAGGAGGACAGCGCCTGGACGAAAGTCCTGGACTCGTTCTTCCAGGAGATCCCCATCGTCGGAGCGTTCGCGGGCTACTTCTTTAACCCGAGCTACACCGTCAAGGCCGACGACCCGACGACGGCCGAGCAGGAGGGCGACCCCGTCATGCGGCTTGCAAAAAAGCCGGCGCTCTGGGAAGGCAAGTTCGAGCTCCAGCGGCTCACCGACCTCGAGACCCATGACGAAGAGCTCGTGCTGGTCTCGTTGCTGATGATGCTCCTGCGCGAGCGCTCTCGCGGCTAGGCCTCGGCAGGGGCGAGCGCGGGCAGCGTCACCACGAACGTGGCGCCGTCGCCGGGCTCGCTGTCGACCTCGATGGAGCCGCCGTGGAGCAAGATGAGGTCCCGAGCGATGGACAGCCCGAGCCCCGTTGAGGACTCCCCGCCCGTCGGTTGGGCCGACAAGCGCTGGAACCGGCCGAACAGCTTGGTCTGGTCCTCGGCCGTCAGGCCCGGACCCGAGTCGCAGACGCGAATCTCGAGCACGTCCCCGCCCTCGAGCGACACGTGGACGGTTCCGCCGTTGGGCGTGTACTTGACGGCGTTCGAGACCACGTTGTCCAGCACGTCGCGGAACCGCGCCCGGTCAAGGGAGGCCATGGTCTCCGGTTCGGCCTCGAGGGTGAGCGTCTGCCCCTTGGCCTCGGCGCGGGGCTGATACGACGCCACGACCTCGCGGAGCATCTTGCTGAGGTCGGTCGGTTCCTGGTCGAGCTCGATGGCGCGACCGTCGAGGGCGGAGGTGACCAGCAAGTCGTCGATCAACACGAGCATTCGGTCCGCCTCTTTGCGGATGACCTCGGCGAACTCAGCCAGCTCCGAGTCCGGTGAGGCCTCGTACGCGATCAGCTCGGCGTAGCCCACGATGCCCGTGAGCGGGCTTCGGAGGTCGTGAGCGGCGAAGCCGAGCAGGTCCGTCCGCAGGGCGTCGGTCTCGAGCAAGGCCTCGTTCGTCGCCTCGGCGAGCTCGCGGGCTGCGACGGCCTTGCTCCGCTGGCTGTCCAGAAGCCGGATCCGCTGAGACAACGCGGTCGCGAACAGGAGGGCCTCGACGGCCATCCCGAGCTGCAACAAGACCGTTGGATTCCACTCTACCTCGACCCATCCGAGCCACACGACGATGTACAGGAAGCCCGAGGCGACGAGTGACGCGGAAGCGATCAGGTACGGGCGGGCAGGGAGGTACCCCTTCCGGTGGGCGCGCACGCCTGCTGCCACCGTCGTGCACAGCATGACCAGCGATAGCAGCGCTGCGAAAACCTGGACGGACAGCCACCAGGGGGCGCCGAGCGTGGAGGCGAGTCCTGCGAGCGCAGCCAGGACCCAGAGCCCGGCTACCGCCGCCAGGACCCGATCGAGGACGGGCGCGTGCTCCGACGTCTTCAGGAAAGAGCGCGCGAACAGGGCGTAGGCCGTTGCCGCGAGGGCGAGCCCGAAGAAGTTCAGTTCGAGGTACCCCCGGGAGGTCGGTGGCAAAAGGTACTCGAGGACGAAGCCACCCGACGTCGCCCAGTACAGGGCGGAGCCCAGCAGAAAGAGGACGTAGTAGAGGTAGCTCCGGTCACGGAAGGACGTGAACAAGAACAGGTTGTACAGTGCCAGCCCGAGCAGAAGCCCGACCATCGCGCCGAGCGTCACGTTCCGATCTCGCTGCTCGGCGCGATAGGTCGGCTCCGGGACCGGTCCTGCGACACCACCGCTGGCGTATTGCATCGGGTCGTGCCGGAGCTCCATGACGAGCGTCCGGTCGGATCCTGCGGGCAGGTCGAACTTTATCGCGGGCGGGTACGCCGTTTGGATCTGGCGATCTCGGAGCGGAACAGCCAACCCAGTCCGCAAGGTGTCGAGGACACGTCCCTGCTCCACGACGTACACCGTCGCCTCGTCTACCTCCAAGGGCACGATCCACGTTACGTCTTCGCCCGATGTTGACGTGACGTCGAGGCGTGCCCACACTGGTTCGGATAGAGGCTCGCCCAGTATGAACAGCGGCGCCCGTGCCGCCGGGCGGCCCAGGGCGTCCGCGACAGAGCGAGGCTCGCTCTCGAGGACGCTCCACCGCTCACCGAAATCCGCCAGCGGTCTCTCTGGGTTGAGGAGGACCTGACCCGACGCCAACGGCGCGAGAGCGGCCAGAAAGCAGCCACTCAAGACGAGTCGGATCAGGAGGCTGCAGTGGACCATTCGGGGATCATATATATCGATAGAATGGGGCCTAGCCTTAACCCCAACCTGCCATTATTCAGGACGGTCTCCCGCTCCGTCCTTTGTCGTCGCTCTCCAGATGTCGCTGTTGCCTCCGTTCGTTCGTTCCGTCCTCGAGGACGCCGTCGGTCCGGTCCGGTCGGCGCGAGGCGTCGGGGGAGGCGACGTGTCGCGCGCGGCACGGGTCGGGACATCCTCGAGGACGGTGTTTGTCAAATGGGGGAGGGGGGACGCGGGGAAGACGTACCCCGCCGAGGCCGCCGGCCTCGAGGCCCTGTCGCGTGCCGCGGGTCCCGGCCTCGACGTGCCCGTCCCGGTCCTCCACCGCGCTGCGACCGACTTCGAGGACGGTCTCTTGGTGCTCCCGTGGCTCGAAGGAGGCACGCCCTCGAGGTCGGACTGGAGCCGGTTCGGGGCGGCGCTCGCCGAGCTGCACCGCGCCGACGCTGACGGGGGCGGCTACGGGTGGGACGCCGACAACTGGGTTGGGAGCAAGCCGCAGCGCAACGGGTGGCTCGAGTCGTGGCCAGAATTTTTCGGGGAGCGCCGGCTCCGGGCGCAGGCCGAGGTGGTGCGTCGTCGCAGAGCGTGGGACCCGGCGTGGGACGAGATGCTCGACCGCGTTGTCGGCCGCCTCGATGATCTCCTTCCGGCGCGCCCGCCGCGATCGCTCGTCCACGGCGATCTGTGGGCCGGCAACGCGCTCGCCCTCGAGGACGGCTTCGCCCTCATCGACCCGGCCGTCTACGTCGGGCACCGGGAAGTGGACCTCGCGATGACCGAGTTGTTCGGCGGCTTCCCAGCCGCGTTCTACGGCGGCTACCGCGAGGCCTGGCCCCTCGAGGCCGGGTACGCCGAGCGGCGGGAGGTCTACAACCTGTTCCACCTGACCAACCACTTGACCCACGGTCCCGGCTATCGGCGCCCGGTCGAGGTCATCCTTCGACGGTTCGCGTAACGCCACGCGGCGTTCGCCGGCACCGCGATGGCCAAGGCGACCGCGATCCCGATCACGTTCGAGCCCACGTCCGACCACTGAGCCCCCCGGTCTTCCGCCAGGTTCGCCTGCGCCCACTCGCTGCCGACCGCGAGAGCGACGGCTACCAGCCCGACGGTCCACGTCCACCGCGGAAGGGCGAACGCCCACAGCAACACTCCGGTGGCGAACAGGATCGCGTGGGCGGCGTCATCGAGACTGCTGACCAGTCCGTGGGGGACGGCGTCGCCGGGGAGCATGAGAGCGACTGTGCCGGCGAACGTCCAGGCGACGGCGGCGGCGAGCCAGACGCGACGGCGACCTACGCCGCGTCTTCGGGACGGGTCGCTCACGGCGTCTCGTCCTCGAGGGCGGCGTGAGCAGCGGCGAGCCGGGCGACGGGGACTCGGAACGGGGAGCAGCTCACGTAGTCGAGGCCGGCTCGGTGGAAGAACGCGATCGAGGCCGGGTCACCTCCGTGCTCGCCACAGACGCCGACTTTGAGCCCGGGCCGGCCGGCCCGGCCGCGCTCGGTCCCCATCTTGACCAACTCACCGACGCCCTCGATGTCGAGGGTCTGGAACGGGTCGGCGGGGAGGACGCCGCGCTCGACGTAAGCCGACAGGAAGCGGCCGGCGTCGTCGCGGCTGAGGCCGAACGTGGTCTGGGTCAGGTCGTTCGTTCCGAACGACACGAACTCGGCGTGTTGAGCGATGGACTCGGCCGTCAGGCACGCTCGGGGAAGCTCTAGCATGGTCCCGACGAGGTAGCCGACCTCGAGGTCGCGCTCGCCGAAGACCTCGGTGGCGACGGAGCGGACCAGGGCCTCCTGGTCTCGGAGCTCGGCCGCTGTGGAGACCAATGGGACCATGACCTCGGGTCGGACCTCGACGCCGTCGCGCTGACACTCGGCGGCGGCCTCGAAGACGGCGCGCGCCTGCATCCGGGTGATCTCGGGGTACAGCATGCCCAGGCGACACCCACGGAAGCCCAGCATCGGATTCTGCTCGTGCAACCGCTCGACCTGGCGGAGCAAGGCCCGCGCGACGTCGGACTCGTCGAGGAGCCGGTCCATGTCGGACAACGTCTCGGCCCGTTGCAGGGCGACTTTGACCTCGGCGATCCGGCCGGTCAGCTCGACCAAGTCGGGCAGGAACTCGTGGAGCGGTGGGTCCAGCAGGCGGACGGTCACGGGGAGCCCGTCCATGGCTCGGAAGAGCGCGTCGAAGTCGGCCCGCTGGAAGGGCAGGAGCTTGCGCAGGGCCGCCTCGCGCTCGCCGGCGCCGTCGGCCAGGATCATCTCGCGGACGGCCTCGAGGCGGTCGTCGCCGAAGAACATGTGCTCGGTCCGGCACAGCCCGATGCCTCTGGCGCCAAAGTCGCGGGCCGTTTTCGCGTCTTCTGGCGTGTCCGCATTGGCGCGCACGCCCAGGCGGCGCACGTCATCGGCCCAGCCCATGAG
>NZ_JBARYR010000103.1:0-2856 GCF_049648075.1 Rubrivirga sp.
GGGACCAATTGATCGGAGCCGTCGAGCCGGTCTCACAGCGCTACGTCGCGTGGCGCGCCCTCGCCGCTTGGCCCGAGTGGATGGAGAGCGACGCGGTCGAGATGTGGGGCGACGGCGTACGCTTCGGAATCTTCCGCCTTGACCGAGGACGCGCCTATTGGTACGCGCTCGCCACAGCGATGCCGGGCGTGTCGTCCTCGAGGCCGTCCTGTGACGAGATCGAGTCGCTGTTCCGCGGGTGGACGCCCCGCGTCCTCGAGGTCGTCGCCTCGACCGACGGACCGATCGCGCAGCACGACGTGTTCGACCGGCCGCCCGCCAAGCGACTGACGTCGGGACGAGTCGTGCTGGTTGGTGACGCCGCCCATGGGATGACGCCGGATCTGGGGCAGGGCGGAGCCCAAGGCCTCGAGGACGCGGCCGCGCTGGCCCGGCACCTCGACCTCGAGGACGACGTGGTACGCGCGCTCGCGGGGTATGAGCGGGAGCGTCGAAGACGCGCCGCCTGGATTCAGCGGCAGTCGCGGTTTGCCGGTCGCCTCGGACAGCTCTCGGGCCTCGCGGGCCGCGTCCGCAACCAGGTCGCGCGCGTGACGCCCTCGGGGGCGTTCCAAGCCGGCTTCACAGCCGCGTTTTAGTCCCCGTCGTCCTCGAGGTCGACGACGGCCTCGTCGGGATCGTCCGGCCGGCCTTGGGTTCGCCAGCGCGCGACGCGCGACGCCTGGTGAGACTCGGCGACCGTGTCCAGGATCGAGAGGTAGCTGCCGTAGCGCTCTTGGGCGATCTCGTCGCGGTCGACGGCGTCCTGGACCGCGCAGCCGGGCTCGTGGGCGTGGGTGCAGTCCGGGAAGCGGCAGTCCGCGATAAACGGGACGAACTCGACGAAGTAGCCGCCCAACTCCTCGGGCGCCATGTCCCACAACCCCCACTCGCGCACGCCGGGTGTGTCGGCGACCCAGCCGCCGGCGACCTGGTAGAGCGTGGCGAACGTCGTCGTGTGCCGTCCTTTCTGGGTCCGCTCTCCGATCTCGGAGGTCGCCAGGTCGAGGTCGGGCTCAATCGCGTTGAGCAGGCTCGACTTGCCGACGCCCGACGGGCCGGAGACGACGCTGACGGCGCCCTCGAGGGCGGCCGCGAAGTCCTCGACGCCGGCGCCGGTCTCGGCGCTCGTGAACACGACCGGGTAGCCCAGGCTCTCGTACAGCTCTTTCCAAAAGTCCATCGCCTCTTGCGCCCGCTCGTTGTCCCCGATCAGGTCGACCTTGTTGATGACGAGACCGGCCGGAATGTGCCGCGTCTCGGCCGCCACCAGAAAACGGTCCACGAAGCCGGGGTTGACCTTCGGGCCAAACGTCGACTGGACGCACCACGCGCGGTCGATGTTGGTCACCATCACGTGCTCGCGCACGAGCCCTCGCTTTCCGGACGCGCGTCGGCTGAGCTGGTTTTCTCGCGGCTCGATCTCCGTGATCGTCCCGACCTGCTCTTCCTCGTCCTCGATGCGAACGGCGACGCGGTCCCCGACGGCGACCGGGTTCGTCTCGTCGATCTCCAAGGCCTCGAGCCGGAACTTGCCCCGCACCCTGGCGCGGATGGACTCGCCGTCGTCGTCGACGACGTCGTACCAACTGCCGGTCGAGCGCACCACGAGACCGCGTCGGATCTCGGGCTCGGAGGAAGAGGAGGCCGGCGTGTCGTCGTCCACGGTGTGAAACTCTCGGGTTGGGGTTCCGTCCAACGCAGGTGGCAGAGACAGGCTCCGGGACGTCCCCGTTCGCCCTTCCGCCGCACCCCCCACACTCTGATGGCGACCCAAAAGAAATCCAACATGGACCCCGTGCGCCAGGCCTTCGAGGACCTGGACACGTCGGAGAAAGCGGCGTTCGTCCTCGAGGCGACGTTCGAGACGATTGCCCAGGCGCTGGCCGAAACCGGCCGCCGTGCCGCTTCTACGATCGACGACCTCGATATCGACTCGTGGTTTCGTCCTCGACACGCCGAGGACGTCGGGGCGCCGCCACCTCCGCCGCCCGTTCCCACGCCGCCCACGCCGAAACCGAAGCGGACGACCAACCCCAAGTCGACAAAGTCAAAGCCGTCCAGCAAGACGGCCGGTAAGCCTCGTCGACGGCCGCCCTCCGACGACGCATGAGCGAGCGCTGGGTCGAGCGGTTTGAGCAGGCGGGTCTTTTGGGTCGCGTCGGCTTGGTCGGAGGAGGGGCAGTCAAGCTGCTCGCCTCCGCGATCGACCGTGGCCTGGACCGGGCCGCGACCATCACCGTCGACGCCAAGGAGGCGTTCGAGCGGGAGCTCGACCCGAACATGACGGACGCGACCATCCTGGAGGAGTTCGACCGCGACGACGAGCGGGGATGACGGTCGCGAAGTGGGCAGCCGCTCTTGCAATCGCCGGTGCCCTTCTCGTCGCGCTCGACACGGCGCTCTTCGACGCGTCCATCGATGACCCGCAGGCCGAGGCCGCCGTCGTGCTCGGCGCCGCCGTTTGGGAGGATCAGCCGTCGCCCGTGTTCGCGGCCCGCCTCGACCACGCTGCGACGCTCGCCCTCGAGGGACGGGTCCAGCGCGTGCTCCTGACGGGCGGAACGAGAGAGTCCGACCTCGAGGCCGAGTCCGTCGTTGGCCGGCGCTACCTCGTCGCGAACGGCGTCCCCGACTCCCTGATCGCTCTCGAGTCGTTCTCGAGGACGACGTGGCAGAACCTGGTCTGCATCCGGCCCCTGGTCGATGGACCCGTTCTGCTGGTCAGCGACCCGCTGCACCTGCGACGCGCGACGGCCATGGCCCGTGACCTGGGGATCGAGGCTGAGCCATCGGCGACGCCGACCTCGAGGTACC
>NZ_JBARYR010000104.1:0-5468 GCF_049648075.1 Rubrivirga sp.
GCCCGGGGGCTCTCGCCGATCACCGACGCCGACGGGGGGATCACCGACGCGCTCGCCCATCTCGCCGACGACGTCTCCGAGGCCTACGGGATCTCGTGCTCGTTCCTGGCCGACCGCGCCCTCGAGGTCGACGGCGACCGGGCCGGCCACGTCTACCGGATCGTCCAGGAGGCGGTCTCGAACGCGGCCCGGCACGGGCGCGCGAAGTCCGTCTTCATCGAGGTCCACCACGACGACGGCACGGCGGAGGTCCACGTCGCCGACGACGGGACCGGGATCACCGACGCCGCCCTCGAGGGCGAGAGTGGGCTCGGGCTGCGGACGATGCGGTACCGCGCGCGGCGGCTGGGCGGCACCCTCGAGGTCGAGGCGCCAGACAGTGGCGGGACCGAGGTCGTCGTCCGCTTTCCGCTGGTGTAGCGGCCGTCCTCGGGGTCAGTCCTCGAGGCCGACCAAAGGCGCCCCTCGAGATCGCCCCCCGTCTCCACTTCCGCTTCCCCGTCTGCCCTCGAGGACGCCGACCTCGAGGCCGTAGCTTCTGAAAGCGGTTCCGGGACACGCCGGGGCGCACCTTTTTGACTATGTCCACACCCCTCCGCATCGCGTCCGGCCAAGGCTTCTGGGGCGACCTCCAGCGCGCGCCCATCGACCAGGCCCGCCGCGGTCCCATCGACGTCCTCGTCATGGACTACCTCGCCGAGGTGACCATGTCGATCATGCAGAAGCAGAAGCTCCGCGACCCGTCCAAGGGCTACGCGCGCGACTTCGTCGAGGTCGTGACCGAGTTAGCGCCCGACATCAAGGAGAAGGGCTTCAAGGTCATCTCCAACGCCGGCGGCGTGAACCCCGTCGCGTGTGCCCAAGCCATCGTCGAGGGCGCCCGCAAACGTGGCGCGACCGGCCTCAAGGTGGCCGTCGTCACCGGCGACGACTTGTTGGACCGGCTCGAGGACTTGGTCTCGCGCGGCGTCGAACTCAAGCACATGGAGACCGGCCAGCCGTTGGCCGACGTCTTGGACCAAATCGTGAGCGCTAACGCGTACCTCGGCGCCCAGCCCATCGCCGAGGCTCTGGCGATGGGAGCCGATGTCGTGGTCACCGGGCGCACGACCGACACCGGGCTCACACTCGCGCCGCTCGTAGACCACTTCGGATGGGAGTGGACCGACTGGGACAAGATGGCGGCTGGGACGGTCGCGGGCCACATCCTGGAGTGCGGCGCCCAGTCGTCCGGCGGCAACTTTACCGACTGGGACGAAGTCCCCGACATGGCCAACATCGGCTTCCCCATCGCCGAGGTGTCGGCCGACGGCTCATTCGTGGTCACCAAGCACGACAACACCGGCGGGTTGGTCTCGCGCGGGACAGTCGCGGAGCAGCTTCTCTACGAGATCGGCGACCCGACCGACTACATCACGCCCGACGTCGTCGCCGACTTTACGTCGATCGTCCTCGAGGACCAGGGCGGCGACCGCGTCCACGTCAGCAGCATCCGGGGGACGGAGGACACCGAGTTCCTGAAAGTCTCCGCCGCCTACTCCGACGGCTGGAAGGCGACCTCGACCCTCGTCTACGCCTGGCCCGACGCGGCCAAGAAGGCGCGGTCCGCGGCCCAGATCCTGAGCGACCGCCTGGACGCGCTCGGGTTGGAGTTCGACGAGGTCCGCTCCGAGATCATCGGCGCCGGTGCGCTGAGCGAGAGGGGAGGGGACCCCGCCCTCGAGGCCGACCTCGACGAGGTGCAGCTTCGCATCTCGGTGCGGAGCCAAGACAAAGGCGCCGTAGAGCAGTTCGGGCGCGAGATCGCCCCGCTGATCTTGACCGGCCCGAGCGCCGTGACGGGCTTTGCCGGCGGGAGACCGCGTCCGAGCGAGGTCATCGCGTACTGGCCCGCTCTGATTCCCAAGGCCGAGGTGCAGACGGACGTTCGCGTCCTCGAGGTCTAGGGAAGGGGAAGCAAAGTCTGCGAATGATCTGCGAGGGCTTAATGGCTCGCTGGATCGCTCGATACGTCCACTAGCTACCTCCCACCATGGCCGATTCTCTCGCTCTGCCCGACGGCTTGTCGGTCCTCCTCGTCGAGGACGACCCGACCAACCGCTTGGTCGCCCTCTCGATGCTCCGGCACATCGGCATCGAGGCCGACGCCGTGGTGAACGGTCAACTCGGGGTCCAGGCTGCGACGTCGAAGTCCTACGACGTGGTGCTGATGGACATCCAAATGCCGGTCATGGACGGCATCGAGGCGTTGCGGGCGATCCGCGCGCTCTTGCCCCCAGACGAGTGTCCTCGTATCGTCGCCGTGACCGCTCACGCCGTCAGCGGCACGCGCGAGCGGATGCTCGCGACAGGCTTCGACGACTTCTACAACAAACCGCTCTCGATCGCGATGCTTCGGGAGGCCCTTTCTCCTCCTCCGCTCGCCGAGCCTGCTCTGATGATCCGCCCCCGCTCCGGCCACGACGAAGACGACCTCGCGGCCTCGCTCCGCAACGACGTCCGCGCCCACGTCCGCGCGCTCCTAGGAGAGGACGACGAAGAGTTTGTCGTCGACCTTGTCGATTCGTTCGTGACGTCGTCGGAGGACGCGGTCGTCGAGGCGACGACGGCCTACCAGGGGGCAGATTGGGGCACGTTGGCATCAGCGGCTCACAAGCTGAAGGGGAGCGCCTCGAACGTGGGGCTCGGGGCGCTCGCGACATCGTGGGACCACGTCGAGGTCGCCGTCCGAGACGCCGGCCAGGCGCCGCAGGACGTCGTCGAGGCCGCGATGGCCGAGACCAAGCAGGCGATCACGCTGCTTCAAAGCTAGGACGCCCTCGAGGACGGCTCGGCACCGGCAGAGCCGTCTGATGCCTCGGTCTGGCGAGATGGGGACCTGGCGCTTGGGCTGGGCGTAGGGCGTGGATGGCTTCCCCCCTCCGCCGCCTCGACGCCGACCTCTGGCGCTACCGCTGGACCCTCGGTCCCGGTCTCCTGTGCGCGCTCGCGTCGGCGCTGTTCGCGCTGTTCATCCCGGGCCTGGTCCGCGAGGCCATCGACGCGATCCCGCGGATGGTCGCGGTCCAGGGCTACGCGGCCGGGACGTCGGCCGGACCGGCGCTCTTCGACGACTTCCGGTGGGCGCTGGTGCTGCTGGGCGGCATGATCGTCGCGCTCGCCCTCGTGTCGGGGCTGTTCATGTTTTTGATGCGGCGGCTGGTCGTGGTCGCGAGCCGCAACATCGAGTACGACTTGCGCAACCGGATCTACGCGCACCTGCAGAAGCTCTCGGGCAGCTTCTACCACCGCTTCGCGACCGGTGACGTGATGACGCGAGCGACGAGCGACGTCGAGAAGGTGAGGCGCTACGTCGGACCGGCGCTGATGTACATCGCCCGGGCCATCGCCGCGATCGTGGCGGCGCTGACGTTCATGCTGGCCATCTCGCCGACGCTGACGTTCTGGGCCATCCTGCCGATGCCCGTTTTGGCCGTCGCGGTCTTCTTCGTGAGCCGCCTGGTCCACGTCCGCACGGACCGGCAGCAGAAGGCGTACTCGGGATTGACGAGTCGCGTCCAGGAGGCGCTCAGCGGGATCCGCGTCGTCAAGGCCTATACGCAGGAGGAGACGTGGGGCCGGCGCATCGACGATGCGAGCGAGGACTACCAGGACAAGGCGCTCTCGCTCGCCAAGGTGGACGCCGCGTTCCGACCGGTCCTGATGGTGTTGATCGGGACGAGCACGGTCTTGGTCGTCGGCGTGGGCGGTCAACTCGTGATTCAGGGCCAGCTCTCGTTGGGCAACATCGCCGAGTTCATCATCTACGTCGCCAACCTGACGTGGCCCGTCGCGTCGTTCGGCTACGTCGTGTCGATGGTCCAGCAGGCCTCGGCCTCGATGTCGCGGATCAACGAGATCATGGACACGCGCCCGGCCGTCGCCAGCCCGGTCGTCCTCGAGGACGCAGGCGACGCCGACCTCGAGGGCGCCTCCGCGACGGTCGAGGGTCGCGTGACCTTCCAAGACGTGACGTTCCGGTACACGCCGGACGGCCCGGCCGTCCTCGATGGCGTCTCGTTCGACGTGCCGGCCGGCTCGTCGTTGGGGATCGTGGGCCGGACGGGCTCGGGCAAGTCGACGCTGGTGGAACTGATCCCACGGCTCACCGACCCCACGAACGGGACGGTCCGCGTGGACGAGCGCGACGTGCGCGAGATGCCGTTGCAGGCGCTACGCGGCGCCATCGGCTACGTGCCCCAAGAGGTGTTTCTGTTCTCGGACACGGTCGGCAACAACATCGCGTTCGGCGTGCCGGACGCTGAGGAGCAGGCGATCCGCGACGCGTCCGTCGAAGCCGACCTCCTCGCCAACGTGGAGGGCTTTCCTCGCGGGTTCGAAACGCGCGTCGGCGAGCGCGGCATCACGCTCTCGGGCGGCCAGAAGCAACGGACGGCCATAGCCCGCGCGCTCATCCGCCGCCCGCCGATCCTGATCTTCGACGACGCGTTGAGCGCGGTCGACACGCGGACGGAGGCGATCATCCTGGGCAACCTGCGGTCGCACTTCGGCAAGCGGACCGTCGTGGTGGTGAGCCACCGGATCTCAGCCGTTCAGGACGCTGATCAGATCCTCGTCCTCGAGGCCGGTCGCGTCGCGGAGCACGGCACCCACGACGAGTTGGTGGAGGCTGGCGGGCAGTACGCGACGCTCTACCGGAAGCAGCAACTCGAGGCCGAGCTGGCGGGCGCGTAGCGTCCTCGAGGGTGGCCGAACACCCCCACCCGCTTCGCGGGAGCCCCCTCAAGGGGGCGAGTCGGGTTGGGGTTCGTCGTCTGCTAAATCCTCGAGGACGAGTCGGATCTGGTCGACGACGCTCTCGAGGTTCTGCAGGACGTCGTCGTTGGTGACCCGGAGCACTGTGAGCCCGAGGGCTTCGAGCGTGCTTTGTCTTGTCTCGTCCTCAAGACCGCGTCCGTCGTGGCTTCTGCCGTCGACCTCGAGGACAAGTCGGGCGTCGGGAGCGAGGAAGTCAACGATATACGAGCCGACGGGACGTTGGCGGAGGAACCTGATGCCGAGGGCGCGACGGCGTAGCCGAGCCCATAGCCGTCGCTCGGGAATTGTCATCCGACGACGGAGTCCACGGGCGAGCGGGACCAGTCGTCTCTCGTACGGTTGGAAGCCTCTGCTCATCCCAGAGAGTACTACACCACACAACCTCCCTCGAGGGAGGTGGCCGCGCCAGCGGACGGAGGGTGTTCGGACGCCCTCGAGGTCGCAATCTCCCTCGAGGCAGACCGGGTCGCCCCTGGTGTGGGACGTGTGCGCGTGGCCTACCTTAAACGCCCGCCCTCGATCCACGCCATGCGCGCTGTCTTTCTCGCCGCCTTCGCCCTCGTGGCGCTCCCAGCCGACGCCCAGCTGGCGGCCTCCGGTCCCGCCGAGCGCCTCGGCCTCGAGGCCGAGCCCGCCGCCCGGCCATCGTG
>NZ_JBARYR010000105.1:0-1864 GCF_049648075.1 Rubrivirga sp.
CCGCTGCACGCCGCGCACGTCATCCCGCCGACGGACAACGTCACGGTCTCGGACCGCACGTCGTAGCCCGCGCCCTCGACGGTTTCGGCGAGCTCGGACGGCGTCACCTGCTCGGGGTCGTAGGCGACGGTCGCGCGTTCCGTGACCAGGTTGACCGACGCCGTCTCCACGCCCTCGAGGGCGGACAGCGACCGCTCGACGCGTCCCGAGCACGCCGCGCACGTCATGCCCTCGATGGACAGCGTGGCGTGGGCGGTCTGGACGGTCTCGTACGGCATGGTGCGACTAGAACGGCGGGGAGCAGACGCGGTGCCGAGCGATCTGCGTACGTCTTCGAGGACGTTGCATAGGGGTTTACCCGGTAGAGGTGTCACGGTGTCGTACCTACCTCGAGGGCGGCTCGGTCATGTGCGGTGGTGGACATCTCTTTGCAGGAAAGAGCTTGGGACTCGATGTTTTCGGTCGATACCACCCTGGCTCACCCTCGGCTCGCATGATCCTCCGTTTCGCTCTCGCCGCTCTCGTTCTCGCGGCGGCGCCTGCTCACGCGCAACTCGCGGCACTGCCCGCTTCGTCCTCGGCCGCGCCGGGGCTGCCGGCCGGGTTCTACCTCGAGGACGCCGTCGACGCGTCGTTCAACCAGCCGGTGACGGTCGCGTTTGCACCGGGCGGGCGGATGTTCGTCGTCGAAAAGCGGGGGATGGTGTGGGCCGTCCAGAACGGGGTCTTCCAGACCGAGCCGTTTCTCGACCTCCGCGACGAGGTCCTGAACCACCACGACCGCGGCCTGCTGGGGATCGCCGTCGACCCGGACTTTGAGACCAACCGCCGCGTCTACGTCAGCTACACCGTCGACCACGACGAGACGGCGGACCGCAACCGGCTCGACGCGTTCGCGCGCGTCACGAGCTACGCCGGAACCCCCAGCAACCCGAACCTCGCGGACCCCGAGACGCGGCGCGTCTTGATCGGGGAGACGTTCGCGACCGGCATCCCGTCGTGCTACCGGAGCCACACCATCGGCACGCTGCAGTTCGGCGCCGACGGGACGCTCTTGATCGGAGCGGGTGACGGGGCGAGCTACAACGGCGTCGACGTTGGGGGCTCGTACCAAGAGTGCTTTGGCGACGGCCGACTGGACGATTCCGAGGACATCGGATCGTTCCGCAGCCAGCGCGTCGAGAGCCTGGCCGGCAAGGTGCTGCGCATCGACCCGGTGACGGGGCAGGGCCTGCCGTCGAACCCCTTCTGGACCGGTAACGGCAACGACAACGCGTCGAAGGTGTGGGCGCTGGGGCTCCGCAACCCGTTCCGCATCACGATCGACACCGAGAGCGGCCTCGAGGACGCGTCAGCCGGACAGCCGGGACGGCTTTACATCGGCGACGTCGGCTGGTCGGGATACGAGGAGATCAACGTCGCGGAGGGTGGCGAGAACTTCGGGTGGCCTTGTGAGGAGGGACCGATCGAGCAGCCCAACTACGTGAACCGGCAGCCCGCTACGAACGCGTGCAGCGACCCGCGGGCGGGCGAGATCACCTACGGCGCCTACTATTGGCACCACTCGAACGGGAGCCGGTCGAGGCCGGCCGGACAGACGGCGCGCGCCATCGTCGGCGGGGCGGTCTACGACGGCACCAAGTACCCGAGCTTCTACCGCGGCGCCTTGTTCTACGGCGACTACGCGAAAGGCTGGACCGCCGTCTCGCGCTTGGACGCCGACGGCCGACCCGAGCAGGAGCGGGCGTTCAGCAGCGACATGGGACCCGTCGTGGCCTACGTCTACGACGACGCCTCGGAGTACCTCCACCTGGTCAACGTGTTCTCGGGCCGCGTCCAGCGCCTGCGCCACACGGGCGAGGCC
>NZ_JBARYR010000106.1:0-2315 GCF_049648075.1 Rubrivirga sp.
GCGCCGGGCCGACCGCCGAGCGCCTGGACCGCGTTGAGCGACAGGTTAACGAGGGCCTGCTCGATCAGGTCCGGGTCGGCCACGATCTCGAGCTGCGGCGGCTCGACCTCGAGGACGACCTCGACGCCGCTCCCGCTCGCCCGCGCCAGGATCGCGATGTCGCCCAGCAGCTCTCCGGCCTCGATGACGCGGGGGGTCGGCTGCGGGAGCTTGGCCAACGTCCGGTACGTGTCGACGAACGAGACCAGACCGCGACTGCGGCGCTCGATGGTGCCGAGCGCTTCGCGCACGTCGTCGGTGCGGATGTGGGAGGCGTCGGCCGTGTCCATGAGCCCGAGGGCGGTCCCCGCAAGCGACGAGATCGGCGCGACCGAGTTGGTGATCTCGTGCGTCAGGACGCGCGTAAGCTGCTGCCACGCCTCGAGCTCTCGGGCCTCGAGCTCCTGCCGGATGTCCTGGAGCGACACCAGGGTGTGCATCTCGTCCGAGACGGTAAATCGCGTCGCGTAGGCGACCAGCTCTTGCGGGCCGGCGTCCTGCTCGAGGCGGATCAGCGTCCGGTCCCCCGTCGGCAGATCCCGGAGCGCGCGGACCGTCTCCGGCGCCCGCTGACTGAGCGCCTGCAGGGACCGAGGTCTTGGGACGGCCAGCATCCGGCGGGCGGCCAGGTTGAACAGCGTCACCGTCCCGTCCGTGCGGAACGCGATCAGCGCCACGCCGACGTGCCGGACGACGGCCTCGAGGTAGCCCGCCTGCTCCTCCCGCTCGGCACGCACCGTGCGGAACGCCTCGCCCACCGACTCGAACGCTTCGGCCAGCCCGACCATCAGGGGGTCGTCCCCGGAGACCGAGACGTGGCCCGACATGTCGTCGTAGCGGACACCCTCGAGGAAGCGCCGCAGGTCCCGCGCCGGCCGCTCGACCGTGTGGATGATCCGCCACCCCACCCGCAGGGCGACCGCGACCAGCCCCACGGCGATGCCCACGCTCGCTGCGCCGGCGTCCTCGAGGGCGATTCCGATGCCCACACCGGCCGCCACCAAGACGACCAGTCGCCCGACGACGCGGACGCGGTAGCGGCGCCAGAAGCGCAGGAGAGTGGGATGGCTCATGCGGAGGGTCGAGACGGTCTCTCAGGTGCTGAGTGCTAGGGGATTGGGGAAATGCGTGTCGAGGAGACCCTAATCCCTAGTCCCCAACCCCTACAACCCATACTTCTCGATGCGGCGGTAGAGCGACTTCCGCGTCAGCCCGAGTTCCTCGGCCGCGTGCGTCACGTTGCCGGCGTGCTTCGACAGCGCCGTGCGGACCGCCGCGCGCTCGATGTCCTCGAGGTCGAGACCCGCCACGCCTAGCCCGACGCTCGGCGCGGGAGCCGAAGGCGACGCCGAAAACTGGAGGTCGCCCGCGCCGATGGTGTCGCCGTCGGCCAGGATCAGGGCGCGCTCGACGGTGTGCTGGAGCTCGCGGACGTTGCCCGGCCAGTGGTACTCGCGCATCCGGCCTTTCGCCTCATCCGTGAAGCCAGACACGTCGCGGCTGTACGACCCCGCGTAGCGCGCCAGGAAGTGGTCGGCCAGCAGGAAGAGGTCGTCGCCGCGGTCGCGGAGCGGCGGCAGGCGCAGCTCGAGCGTGTTGATCCGGTACAGAAGGTCCTGACGGAATGAGCCGTCGCCGACCCGGTCGTGGACCGGCGCGTTCGTCGCGCTCACCAGCCGCACGTCGATGGCACGGGGCTTCGTCTCGCCGACGCGGATGACCTCGCGGCGCTGCAACGTCGCCAGCAGCTTGGCCTGCTCCGTGGGCTCCGTGTTGCCGATCTCGTCCAAGAACAGCGTCCCGCCCGACGCGGCCTCGAAGCGTCCCTCGCGGTCGGCGGCGGCGCCCGTGAACGAGCCCTTGACGTGGCCGAACAGCTCGGACTCGAACAGCGACGACGGCACGGCACCGAGATCGACTGGGACAAACGGACCCTTGGCTCGCTTCGAGTGCGCGTGGAGCGCCTGGGCGACCAGCTCCTTGCCCGTCCCGTTCTCGCCCAGAATCAGGACGTTGGCGTCGGTCGGCGCCACCTTGAGGATGGTCTGGTAGAGCGCCTGCATCTGGGGACTCTCGCCCACCAACCCCGTGACGGCCGAGGACGCTTTGCTCGACCTCGAGGACGAGACGCGAGCCGTCGGCCTCGAGGACGTCTCGGGTGCGCTGGCCTGCGCCTCGCGCTCTGCCCGCAGCTTGGAGGCCGCCTCGACGGCGGCGATCAGGCGGTCGTTGGACCACGGCTTGGTGACAAAGTCGGCCGCGCCGTGCTTCATCGC
>NZ_JBARYR010000107.1:0-2173 GCF_049648075.1 Rubrivirga sp.
GGCAGGCCGTGGCCGGCAGCGACGAGCGACGGCTCGAGGTCGGCCAGGAGCGAGACGCTGGCGCGTGCGGCGTCCCAGTCGGGCGTGAACGGGACCGGCGGCCGGTCGAACTGGCGCGGCTTGGTGACTTGCGCCGACCAGCTATCCAAGTCCATCGTGGCGAGCGCGTCGCCGGAGACGAGAGCACGGTCGAAGTCGCGGAACAGGCTGACGTGGCCGGCGGTGTGGCCGGGCGTGTGGAGCCAGCGCCAGTCTCGCGCGCCGGGGACGGAGCCGTCCTCGGGAAGGGGCATGACGTGGTCTCCGAAGTCGTAGCCGCCGCCGGGGAAAAACCGCGCCAGGAAGGCGATCGCGCCGCTCATGGTCGTGTCCTTCGGCGCGAAGTCGGACTGTCCGGTGAGGTACGGGAGCTCGAGCGGGTGCGCGTAGATCGGGACGTCCCAGTGCCGAGCCAACGCGAGCGCCGAACCGGCGTGGTCGAAGTGCCCGTGCGTCAGGACGATGCCCTCGGGCCGGGCGTCGGGTCCGAACCGCTCCTCCGCCATGCGAACCGTCAGGGCAGACGTGCCGGGCAGACCGCTGTCGACCACGCACCACGGCTCGTCGGGCTCGCCCACGAGGTAGACATTTACGAACGCGACGGGCACACGGGCGACGCCAGGCGCGACGGGGTCGAGGAGGAGAGACATCGAGGACGAAGGAGGGGCGCGCGTTGTACGACCTCGAGGGCGGCCCGTTCGCGTCCTCGAGGGCGAGCCGGGTCCGGCGACCCGAACCAGAGCCTCGACGCCGACCTCGAGGCTGTGCTGCCAGCGCTCCATCCTCGAGGACGACGCTCGTCGTGCCCGGGTCCCCCCGAGGTCCCCCCGAGGTCCCCCCGACAGAGTCATCCCCGCGGAGGCGGGGATCCAGGACGTCCGAGGCTCCCACGCTTTCGGACACCACCGCTTCGAACGGGCCTCGGTCCACCGTCGAGGTCGGTCCACCGTCGAGGTCGTCACTCTGGATTGGCTGCGCCGTCCTCGAGGACTCGAGTCCCGCCCCCTGCGGGAATGATGGTCTACGGTATGACGGTCTACGTGATGTGCGCTCGGCCCACTGCTGACACCGACCTCGAGGCTGTGTCCCGTCCTCGAGGTCGCCCTTGTTTCTGCCACGTCCTCGAGGGCGAACCCTCACGTCCTCGAGGGCGCTACGCGACCGCCGAGCCGACGTACTCCAACGTCCCGGCGTCCGCATCGAGGACGGCCTCGAGGCCGATGGGGACCGTGTAGACCGGCGACGCGTGGCCGATGGGCGCGCCTATAATCGCGGGCCGGCCGTACGCCTGGAGCCGCCGGCGGATCGTCTCCTCCGCCGTCCACGACGAGCCGCCGGATCCGCACGACGAGCACTGCCCAAACGCAACACCGGCCGGCTCGCGGAGCTGGCCCGCCAGCTCGAGCTGAATCAGCATCCGGTCCACGCGGTAGGCGTCCTCACCGACCTCCTCGAAGAACACGACATGGTCGTCGAAACCGGGCAGGAAGCCTGTCCCGGCGAGCGCCGAGATGACGGTCAGGTTGCCGCCTACGACTCGACCTCGAGCCGTGCCCTCGACGACAGTCTGGGTTCGATCGCGATTGCTGCGCGTCTCCGGCCCGATCACCAACGGATCGCCCTCGACCAAGGTCTGGAGGAAGCTGCTCGTCGTCACCTCGTTCCAGGTCGAGACGCCGACCGGGCCGTGGAAGGTCACGATCCCCGTCCGCGCATAGACCGCGAGCAGGAGTGCCGTCGTGTCCGAGTAGCCGACGATGGGCTTCGGGTTCGCCGCGATCACGTCGTAATCCAGCATTGGCAAGATGCGCGCGCAGCCCCACCCGCCCCGGACGGCCAGGACCGCGTCGACCTCGGGGTCCTGGACCATCGCCATGACGTCGCTCGCGCGCTGCTCGTCGGTGCCGGCGAGGAAACCGTGCCGAGCGAGGACGTGGCGTCCCACCTTCGTCTGGAAGCCCAGACCCTCGACGGCCTCCATGGCCCCGTTGAGCTGGCCGCGAGAGCGGAGCACGCCGGCAGGCGCGATCAGCCCGATGGTCCCGCCCGCCGGCAATCGTGGCGGCAGCACGAGTGGGCGCGGCCGGTTGAGCGCGACGATCTCCGGCTCGGCCTCGAGGACGGCGACCTGGGG